>JAICUZ010000360.1 GCA_025935595.1 Burkholderiales bacterium | reverse complement strand
GCTCGTCGCCGAGATCGGCTCCGGTGCCGCTCCCGACGGCGCGGAGGACCTGGGCGGCGCGGTCGTCACGCCCGGGTTCGTCAACACACACCACCACCTGTACCAGACGCTCACACGCGCCCGGGCGCAGCAGGCCGACCTCTTCACGTGGCTGAAGACGCTGTACCCGCGCTGGGCGCGCATCGACGGCGAGATGGAGTACGCCGCTGCGCGCTGCGGCCTCGCCGAGCTCGCGCTGTCGGGCTGCACGACGGTCTTCGACCACCACTACGTGTTCCCGCGCGGCGTGACCGGGCTCGTCGAGGCGGAGGTGCGGGCCGCGCAAGAGCTCGGCGTCCGGCTCGTCGCCTCGCGCGGCTCGATGGACCTCGGCGAGTCGGACGGCGGCCTGCCGCCGGACTCGCTGGTCGAGGACATCGACGCGATCCTCGCCGACACCGAGCGGCTGCACGCGCTCGCAGACGGCGCACTCGTGCAGATCGCCGTCGCGCCGTGCTCGCCGTTCTCGGTCACGACGCGCCTGATGGAGGAGTCGGCGGCGCTCGCACGCAAGCTCGGGCTGCAGCTGCACACGCATCTCGCAGAGACCGTCGAGGAGGACGAGTACTGCCGCGAGCTCTACGGCTGCACGCCGGTCGAGTACCTCGACCGCGTCGGCTGGCTCGCCGACGATGTGTGGTGCGCGCACTGCGTGCATCTCTCCGACGGCGACGTGCAGACGTTCGCGCGCGCCGGTGTCGGCGTGGCGCATTGCCCGACGTCGAACCTCCGGCTCGGCGCTGGGGTCGCACCGGTGCGCGCGATGCTCGACGCCGGTGTCCGCGTCGGGCTGGGCGTCGACGGCAGCGCGTCGAACGAGCGCAGCGACATCTTCGTGGACGTGAAGAACGCGCTGCTCGTCGCGCGCGGACGCAGCGGGCCTGCGGCGCTCACGGCACGCGAGGCGCTGCGCATCGCGACGCGCGGCGGCGCCGAGGTCCTGCGGCGGGACGACATCGGCCAACTGGCACCCGGGAAGCGCGCCGACCTCGCGGTCTGGCGCACGGACGGCCTCGAGTTCGGCGGCGCCGAGGACCTCGTGTGCAATCTCGTCGTCAGCGGGCCGCACCGCGTCGACCGGCTGATCGTCGGCGGCCGGGACGTCGTGCGCGGCGGCGCGCTCGTCACTGCCCGTGAAGACGAGATCGCGCGCGAGCATCGCGTCCAGGCTGCGAGACTCTGGGCGGCATGACCACGGTCTCGACCCACGTCCTCGACACCGAGCGCGGTGCCCCCGCGGCCGGAGTCGCCGTCGAGCTGCTGCGCGCCGACGGGACGATTGCCGGCCAGGGCGTCACGGACGACGACGGCCGCGTGCGCGACCTCGCCGAGACCGAGCCGGGCACGCACCGCATCGTCTTCCATCCGGCGAGCCCGTTCTTCCGGCGGGTCGAGCTGGAGATCGAGCTCGGCGACGGCCACTACCACGTCCCGCTGCTCGTCTCCTCATACGCGTGCGCGACCTACCGCGGCAGCTGAGCGCCGACGCGCTCGCCGAGCTCTTCGAGGGGCGCACGACGCTCGTCGAGCGGCTGGCGCTCGTCGAGGACCCGCTCGTGCACGCGCGAGACGTGGCGCTCACGCTCTCCGACGAAGAGAAGAAGGAAGTGCTCGACGCGCACCCGGCGATCGGCGGCAAGCCCGCTTCCGAGCGGTCGCGGCGCGAACAGGGAATGGACGACGACCCCGCAGTCCTCGCCGAGCTCGCCGAGCTCAATGCCGAGTACGAGTCGCGATTCGGCTTCCGGTTCGTCGTCTTTGTGAACGGCCGTCCCCGGCGCGAGATCGTGCCGGTACTCCGGGAGAGGATGACGCGGTCGCGCGAGGAAGAGCTTCAGACAGCCGTGGACGAGCTCGTGCAGATCGCGATCGACCGATGGCGCACGTCCTAGGACT
>JAICUZ010000310.1 GCA_025935595.1 Burkholderiales bacterium | reverse complement strand
GCAGGTTCGACGTCGCGGCGTGGCGAAGCCTGTCGATGTCGTCGTTCCGGGAGCTGTCCTTCTCGATGTAGAGGTCGGCCTGCGGCACGTACGCCTCGGGCTGGTAGTAGTCGTAGTACGAGACGAAGTACTCGACCGCGTTCGACGGGAAGAACTCGCGGAACTCGTTGCAGAGCTGGGCCGCGAGCGTCTTGTTGTGCGCGATCACGAGTGCGGGCTTCTGAACCTGCTCGATGATCCAGGCCATCGTCGCCGTCTTGCCGGTTCCCGTCGCACCGAGCAGCGTCTGGTACCGCTCCCCTGCGCGCACGCCGGCCGCGAGCTCCTCGATCGCCTGCGGCTGGTCGCCGGTCGGTGCATACGACGTCGATGTTTTCAGCGGCGCCACAACGGGACAGGGTACTTGCGATGGCCGCGCAGACCACCCCGCCGTACACCGCCTATGCCGGGATCATGACGGCGTTCGTCGGCGGCCTCGCTGCGGCCGGAGGCGTCGCGAAGCTGCTCCACCGTGATCCGCGCGAGCACACCGCTCTCGACTTCGTGCTCCTCGGCCTTGCGACCTTCAAGGCGTCGCGGACGGTGTCGAGCGACGAGGTGACGAGCTTCCTGCGCGAGCCGTTCGTCGCCGGTCACGCAAAGGAGGGCGCCGAGCAGCCGGTCGAGACGGGCGATCTTCGTCAGGCGATCGGCGAGCTCGTGACCTGCTCGCGCTGCATCGGCACCTGGATCGCCGCGGGGCTCACAGGCACGCAGATCGTCGCGCCGCAGTTCGGCCGACTGCTCACGTGGACGCTCGCGACCGCCGGTGCGAACGATGTGCTGCAGGCGTCGTTCGCAGCGCTCACGAGCAAGGCGAACGAGCTGGAGCAGCGGACGGCGTAGCTAGGGTTGGCGCGTGCGCCGCCTCGCCCTGGCCGCTCTCGCGGTGTTTCTCGTCGCGGGGGCCGCGCAGGCCGAGAGCCACAAGCCGGCGGCGCCGCAGCTCCTCGACCTACGCATCGACAACAGCTCGACGCCGTTCGCGGGCGACTCCAGCCTGCTCACGACCGTGAGCCCGAACGACGACGACTTCCGCGACGTCGCGCAGGTCCACTTCCTCCTGAAGGCGCGGGCAACGGTGACGATGGACGTCACGCGAACCGTGAAGGCGCCGCAGGTCGTCTACACCCTGACGGAGTCGTTCGAGGCCGGTTCGCACACGATGGTCTGGACGCCGCTCGAGGATCAGCGGCCACGGACGTACCTGATTCGGATGACGGTGGTCGACCAGAACGGGCGGCGCGCCGTGTACGGGTCGCCGAACGCGTTCGTCGGCCGCCATCCGCGCGGCCCGGTGGTGCGCATCCAGGGGATCGATGCCGGCTTCGCGAGGCCGAACTACGCGCCGGGCCAGGTCGCCGCGCTGCACATCGCGACCGACGAGCCGTCGCTCGAGCTGAAGTTCTTCCAGTCGGGCCCGGAAAAGGTCGTGACGTACGCCGACAACCAGTTCGCGGGGATCGACACCGGCCAGCCGCCGATCGAGATCGCGATGAAGCAGTACCGGAGCAAGCCACGCACGATCACGGTGCGCATCCCGAACGTGCCGAGCGGTCTCTACTACGCGTCGCTCACCGGGCCGGACGGCCGCGTCGGCTACGCGCCGTTCGTCGTGCGGCCCACGGTTCTCGGCGCGACGAGCCGCGTGCTCGTCGTCCTGCCGACGAACACGTGGCAGGCGTACAACTTCCAGGACGTCGACGGGAACGGATACGGCGACACGTGGTATGCAGGGCCGCCGAACGGCGCGGTCAATCTCTCGCGCACATACATCGCACGCGGTGTGCCGCCGCGCTTCTACCGGTACGACCTTCCGTTCCTGCACTGGCTGTACTGGTCCGGCAAGTCGGCCGAGTTCATCTCCGACTCCGACTTCGACCTGATCCCGAACGGCGACGAGCTCGCACAGGACTACGACCTGATCGTGTTCGAAGGTCACGAGGAGTACGTGTCGACGCACGAGTACGACGACATCGAGCGCTTCCGCGACCTCGGAGGCAACCTCATGTTCCTCTCGGCGAACAACTTCTTCTGGAAGGTGAAGGAGGAAGGCAGAGTCCTGCGGAAGGTCGGCCAATGGCGCGTCGCGGGCCGGCCGGAGGCGCGGCTCATCGGCGTGCAGTACCGCGCGAACGACGACGGCCAGAAGCAGGGCGTGTTCACCGTGCAGAACGCCGCGGCGACGCCGTGGTTGTGGGACGGCACCGGCCTCACCGACGGCTCGACGTTCGGGCAGTTCGTCGGCGGCTACGGGATCGAGATCGACTCGACGACGCCGGACTCACCTCCGGGCACAGTCGTCGTAGCCCAGATCCCCGACCTGCTCGGCCCGGGGATCACCGCGCAGATGAGCTACTACGAGACGCCCGAAGGGGCGAAGGTGTTCGCGGCGGGGGCGCTGGACTTCGGCGGGTCGTCGACGTTCTGGCCGGTCAAGCGCATGCTCGACAACCTGTGGGCCAGGTTGTCGGTGCCCTGAGAGTCAGTCGCCCCAGTCGAAGTCGCGCGAGCGCGTCCAGAGGTTCTCGTCGGACGGCTGGTCGGCGTCGGCCGCGTCCGGGAGAACTGCTTCGACGGTGGCGTCCGGATCGAGTGCGGGCGCGGCGATGAACGTGTCGTCGGTCGTCGGCCAGTCGAGTCGCGTCTCCTCGGCCTCGATTCCCTGGACGCCGTCCATCGTGTCCTCGAAGCGCGCCTGCTCTTCCGTCTTGAAGAGTGGATGGTTCTCGAAGGGGTCGTCGGTCAGGTACCGCTCGAGCGGCATCTCATGCTCGAGTGCTGCGTTCCGCCTCTTCAGCTCG
>JAICUZ010000053.1 GCA_025935595.1 Burkholderiales bacterium | reverse complement strand
CGCCCCGCGCGAGGTACGGACGTTGCGGTCGCCTAGACCGCGATGAGCTCCTGCTCGGCGCGCAGCCAGTTCTCGTCGGGGCTTCCGCCCTGTTCGAGATGGATGTAGTACGCACGCGTCGCGACGTGCTCCCACACGAGCACGATCGGCTCCGTCGCCTCCACCTTCTTCGTGCGACGCGTGACGGTTCTCTTGGCTGCCGGCTTCTTCGTCGCGGCGGCCTCGGTGGCCTTACGTGGCATTGCTGACCTCCTTCGGTCGTCGCCTGGTTGCCTTCATTCCTTCGTCCGGTGTGAGGGCAACCCTGCATGCCGCGTAGGAGGGATTCGCCCCGGCCCGGACTCGGCGCGAACCGGCAGTTAGGCGGCGACCGACTCGGGATCGCCGGGCGGCGTCATGACCTCGCCGGGCTGGGCGCCGATCTTGAGCGGCACCTCGCGCAGGAACCACGTGAGCACGAACGCGAACACCGAGATCCCGGCCGCGGTGACGAACACCGGATGCAGTGCCTCCGCGAACGCCGCCTGGAACGCGGCGTGCGTCTGCGGCGGCAGATGCTTGATCCCTTCGGGGTTGATCGTGTTCGGAACCTTGACGCCGCTGGGGAGGCGGTGGGCCAGCTCGACGTGCACTCGGTTCGCGAAGATCGTCCCGAAGAGCGCGACACCGATCGAGCCGCCGATCTGACGGAACATCGTCGAGCCGCTCGTCGCGACGCCCATCACCGATCGGTCGACGGCGTTCTGCACGGCGAGGACGAGCACCTGCATGACCATGCCGAGGCCGAGTCCGAGCACGAACGCGAAGCCGGCCGCGACCCAGACGCTCGTGCCGACCTCGAGCCGTGAGAGGAGGACCATCGCCACCGCCACGAGCGCCGTCCCCATGATCGGGAAGACGCGGTAACGGCCGAGCTTCGTGATCAGCTGGCCGCTCAGGATCGACGTGACGAGGACGCCCGCCATCAGCGGCACGAGCTGCAGGCCGGAGACGGTCGGGCTCGAGCCCTTCGTCACCTGGAGGTAGAGCGGCAGGTACGTCACCGCGCCGAACAGCGCGAAGCCGACGATGAAGCCGATCGCGCTCGTCAGGGAGAACGTGTGGTTTCGGAAGAGCGACAACGGCAGGATCGGTTCTGCCGCCCGAGCCTCGACCAGCACGAACAGCGGCGTGAGCACGATGCTCGCCACGATCAGGCCGATCACCTGAGGCGAGCTCCACCCCCACGTCGTCCCGCCGAGGCTCGTGAAGAGCACGACCGACGCGAGCGCGCCGGCGAGCAGCGCGGCACCGAGGTAGTCCATTGCGTGGCGCGTGTGCACTTCACGCGTGTGGAACGCGACCGCGATGATCGACAGCGCGATCGCGCCGACGGGGAGGTTGACGTAGAAGATCCAGCGCCACGAGAGATTGTCGACGAAGAAGCCGCCGAGCAACGGACCGACGACGGTCGAGACGCCGAAGACCGCGCCGAAGTACCCCTGGTACCGACCCCGCTCGCGCGGCGGGATGATGTCGCCCACGACGGCGAGCGTCACGACCATCAGGCCGCCGGCGCCGAGCCCCTGCAGCGCCCGGAACACGATCAGCTGCGCCATCGACTGCGCGAGGCCGCAGAGAACCGAACCGACGAGGAAGACGACGATCGCCGACTGCAGCACCTTCTTGCGCCCGTACAGGTCGCCGAGCTTCCCGTAGAGCGGCCCGGTGATCGTCGCAGCCAGCAGGTAGGCCGTCACGACCCACGAGAGGTGCGCGATCCCGCCGAGGTCGCCGACGATCGTCGGCAGCGCCGTCGACACGATCGTCTGGTCGAGCGCAGCCAGCAGCAGCACGAAGAGGAGCGCGGTGAAGATCAGGCGGACGCGCGGCTGGTCGTTCGGCATCTCCCGACAATAGCAGACATGACGAAACTATTTCGTTGTGCAATCATTGCTGCATGGCAGGCACTCCCGACGTCGAGCTGCTCCTCCGCGAGCTGGGCCAGCTGATCCGCCAGTTGACGCGGCTGGTCGGCGGGGCCGACGACGGGCCGCCGATGACGGCCACTCAGCGGATCGCGCTCGTCGAGCTCGGCGACGAAGGGCCGCTTCGCCTGAACGACCTCGCCAAGCGCATGGGCACGAGCACTCCGACGGCGAGCCGATCGGTGGACACGCTCGAGGCGCTGGGCCTCGTCACGCGCGCGCCGGAGTCGAGCGACCGCCGTGCGCTCAGCATCGATGTGAGTGCGCGAGGACGCGATCTGCTCGACGACCGGCTCAGGCGTGCTGCCGAGGCGTTCGAGCCGGCGGCCGCGACGCTGACCGCTGCCGATCGCCGCGAGCTGCTGACGCTCCTCCGCCGCATGACCGACGCCCTGCGCAGCGCGCGGCCCAGTTAGCGGCTGTAGCTAGCCGTCGCGGTGCTTGAGCGCGGACTCGCGGTCCTGCGCGTCGGCAAGGGAGAGCGACCCCGTGCACACACGGTGGTTCAGGTCGTTCTCGATCTTGTCGACCGCAGAGGCGCGCGGGTACGGCTCCGGCCAGAGGTTGCGCGGGTCGACCGGGTCGCCGCCCAGCTCGAGGCTGATCAGATGGTCCTCTTGGAACGCCGAGGGAGGCCCGCGCAGCCGGTACTGCAGAAGGCCTTTCGCCTTGAGGCCGTTCGTGTAGGAGACGGGCGGGCGGATCGTCCGCGTCCAGCCGTGGCGGCAGATCGTCGAGGCGATGGTCGCCTGGGTGACCGCAGGGTTGAGCACGCCGGGTGTGAGCGTCCAGCTCGCGCGTGCGATCCGACCGGCAGGACCTCCGCCGGAGCAGCGCGGCAGGGCGGTCGCGGCGACGGCGGCGGCGGCGAGGAACAGGGTGAGCTCGACCAGGGAGAGACGCATCCGTCCAACGGTACGAATGGCCCGCGCGGGCGCAATTGTCCATTTGTGATTGGCACAGAATCGTCACACTCTCGGGTGCCGTGCCGTACACCTCGCATCCCGAGCTCTACGACCTCGAGTACTCGTTCAAGGACTATGCGGGCGAAGCTGCGACGCTCGAACGGATCGTCCGCGCACGGAATCCGGACGCGAAGTCCCTGCTGGACGTCGCGTGCGGCACGGGCAAGCACCTCGAGCACCTGCAGGCGACGTTCACCTGCGAGGGCACCGACATCGACGAGGGTCTGCTTGGCATCGCGCGCCGGCGCGTGCCCGATGTCCCAGTGCGCCAGGCGGACATGCGCGACTTCGACCTCGGCCGACAGTTCGACGTAATCACCTGCCTGTTCAGTGCGATCGGGTTCGTCGGCAGCCTCGACGGGCTCGCCGCCAGCGCGCGCACGTTCGCGCGGCACCTGACCCCGGGCGGTCTCGCACTCGTCGAGCCCTGGCTCACTCCCGATGCCTGGGTGCTGAACCGGCCGCACCTCCTCACGTACGAAGAACCGGAGCTCGTGCTCGCCCGGGCGACTGTGAGCGGCCTTCGCAACGAACGCATCTCGACCACCGAGATGCACTACCTCGTCGCGACGCCCGCCGGCGTCGAGCACTTCGTCGAGCACCACGAGCTCTACCTCTTCACGAACGACGAGATGCGGCGCGCCTTCGAGGACGCGGGCCTCGGCGTCGACTACGACTCGACGGGCCTCATCGGCCGCGGGCTCTGGATCTGCTCTCGGTAGACGGCGTCGCCGACCGCCGCCCACACGACGACGGCGATCCACGGAACGCCGATCACGTCTGTCTGTAGCCCGAGGACGAGCACGGCGGTGAACGCTGCTCCGAGCCACGCATAGCGGCGCAGCGTCCCACGCAGCACGACAGCGCACCACGCGATGAAGAGGAGGCCACCGGCGAGACCCGTCTCCACGCCGAGCTCGGTGTAGGTCGACTCCCCCGCTTTGATGCGAACGTCGGTCCGCATAGCCGTCACGCCGGAGTTGCCGAGCCCGAAGCCCCACGGATGCTTCAGAACGGTCTTCACGCCGTCGCGCAGGCTCGTCAGGTGCTCGCTCGTGGACGACTCGCCCGCTGCCGTTGGGTCGTGCGACACGTTCGGCGTCTTCGACCCGTGCTGCTCCTGGACCACCCTCTCGGCCGCGGTGAAGTGTGCCCGCGGCGCGAAGTGGTCGTAGCCCTTGACGAACGCGAACGCGACGACCACGACCACCGCCGCCCAGCCGAGCAGCTGCAAGCGCCGACGCACGAGCGCGAGGACGATCAGGCCCGCGGCGAGCGCGATCACGGCGGCGCGTGTGTGCGTCCAGAGGATCCCCGCGAACAGCAGCGCACCGGCTGCCAAGCCCCAGCGACGGCGAAGCGGGACGAAGAACATCGCCACGACGAGCAGGTACGCAGTCGCGAGCGGCGACAGGAACGTCGAGGTGAGCCGGCGGAAGACGACGTTCTCGCCCGCGTTGTAGACGAAGTTCTGCGGCAGGTGCGACAAGCCGAGCCCGTAGTCCAGTCCGAGCTGGTGCTGGAACCAGCCGGCCGACAGCCGCCACCACGAAAGCGGGACCGCGTAGACGTCGACAAGCCCGTAGACGGCGACGAACGCCGCCGTCCCGAGCACGATTTGGCACAGCCGCCCGCGCTCTCTGTCGGTGAGATCGAGCCCGCGCCCGAGGAAATACGCGCCGACGATCAGCAGGTCGTGGCGAAGCGCGTAGGCGATCCCCTTGTGCGTCGCGCCGCCGTCGAGCACCGACTGCGGGATGAGCGCATAGACGACGACGAACGCCGCGAAGGCAACCGCGAGCAGATCCGGCAGGAAGGACGGCGAGAACGGAAGCGAACGCCGCTCCGCGACGACGAGTGCGAGGGCCACGGCGAGGAGCACCTCTTTCCACGCGGAGATCCCCGTGAGCGCGCCGCCGCGCACGCCGGCGCGCCAGAGCATCGCCATCACGACGTTGTGGAGCGCGAGCCCCACGACGAGCGCGTACAGCGCCCACACGGGACGGCGCAGGGTCATGCCGGGCCGACGGCGACGAGCGTCATGCCGCGATTCAGTACACGCACCTCGTAAGGAAAGAGCGACGCGAATGCCTTCGGGCCGAGCGGGTCGAGCACGTCGTCGAACGGGATCACGCGGTCGCGGGCGCCTGCGGGCAACCAGTGCACGAGCGGAAGCAGTGTGTGCACCTCCAGCGGGAACCAGCGATTCGGTGTGGTGACGAACACGCGGCGTGCGACGCGGCAGAGCTCGTGCACGAACCGCCGCTGCCCGTCGCGGCCACCGGCGACGTGCTCGACGACTGCATTGGAGAAGCCGACGTCGAAGGTGCCGTCGGCAAAAGGCAGCTCGCGACCGTCGGCCCGCACCGCCTGCACCTGCGGGAACGCAGCGACGAAACGGTCGAGCTCGGTGTGACCGACTGCGGTGATCCGGCCGGGCCAGGGATACATCGCCTCGAAGAAGTTGTCGCTCGAACCGTCGCCGAACGGGGCGTCCGTGACCCCCACGTCGACCACAGTCGTCTCCGGTCCGGGCGCGAGCAGGTCGAGAAACAGGCGAAGCTTCCGCTCGCGGCTTCGTAGCGACACCTCCGACGCGACCCGGCGAAGCATCCGCTGAGCGTACGCCTAGACTCGGATCGTGATCCGTGCCGAGCTCCGCCCGAAGGGGCCGTACTCCCTCCGCCTCTCGGGCCGGCACGCGAGCGACGCGACCCGCGTCGTGACCGCGGGGACGTACCGCGCCACGGTGCGCGTCGGCGACCGGCTCGAGCGCGTCCATGCGCTGCAGCGGCCGGACGGCAGGATCGTCGTCGCTGCCGAGAGCGACGCCGGCGTCGACCACGTGCGCTTCGCGCTGGGGCTCGACGACGACCACTCGGAGTTCCTGCGTCGCTTCGCCGACGACCCGCTGCTCGGCGAGAGCGTCCGGCAGCTGCGCGGATTGCGGCCGATGCGCACCGGCACCGTCGCGCAGGCGCTCCTGCGCGCCGTCGCGGGCCAGCTGATCCAGGCGAGCCGCGCGCGGCAGATCGAGCGGACGATCGTGCGCGCGACGACGGCGGAGCTCGGCGGACTGCACGCGCCGCCGACCTGCGCCGACCTGGCGCGCTACTCGCCGGCCGAGCTCGCACGGCTCGGGCTCGGCGCTCGTCGCGCCGGAGCGCTGATCCGGCTCTGCCGCACGCTCGAACTCGAGCGGCTGAAGTCAGTGCCGACCGACAAAGTCGTCGCGCGCCTGACCCGCGAACGTGGGCTCGGCCCGTGGTCGGTCGGCGTTGTGTGCGTCGAAGGCCTCGGCCGCTACGAGTTCGGCCTCTACCGCGACCTCGGGCTCGCGAAGCTCGCATCCGCACTGTGGGGCCGGTGGGTCGAGGCCGAGGAGAGCGACCAGCTGCTTCGGCCCTACGGCGAGTGGTCGGGGCTCGCGAGCGTGTACCTCCTCGCGGGCTACGCCCGGGGTTTCGTACCCTTGCCGCTTGCGGCCTGACATCCACATCGTCGACGACCCCGCCGCCGTGGTCGGGGAACTGCTCGCCGAGCAGGCGCGCGCGGGCGGCTCGATCGTCCTCACCGGCGGTTCGACGCCCGGGAGCGCCTACCGGCGGGCGGCGGAGTGCGAGCCCGACTGGAGCAAGGTCACGCTCTGGTGGGGAGACGAGCGGTGCGTACCGCCCGACGACGCGCGCTCGAACTACCGCCTCGCGAAGGAGACGCTGCTCGACTCGCTCGAAGTGCCGCCCGCTGCGATCCACCGGATCCGCGGGGAGGCACCAGCGACCGAAGCCGCGGACGAGCTCGACGCGGCGCTCGCGGGCGTGACGCTCGACTTCCTGCTGCTCGGGCTCGGCCCCGACGGGCACATGGCATCACTCTTCCCCGGCTCGCCGCAGCTCGAGGTCACCGATCGGCGCGCGACCGACGGCCCCGCCGGGCTCGAGCCGTGGGTCCACCGGGTCACATTCACGGTGCCGACCATCCAGGCCGCAACGCGCATCGTGTTCCTCGTCTCGGGCGCAGCGAAAGCGGATGCGGTCGCGCACGCATTCGGCGGCGATGTCACGCCCGACGTTCCTGCCAGCCTCTCGCGGCGGGTACGTCAGGTCGAAGTCTTCCTCGATCACGCCGCAGGGGATAAGTTGGACGGGCGATGAGCACCCCGCAGCCGCAGGCGAGCCCGGCCGACGTCCTCGAGCTCGACCGGCCCGAGCAGCTGAAGGCGCTCGGCCATCCGCTGCGCCTCAAGGTTCTGCAGGCGCTCGGCCAGTCGGACGAGCCGCTGACGAATCGCGAGCTCGCAGCCCGGCTGGCGGTCGATCCAGGCCACCTCCACTTCCACGTCCGCATGCTCCATCGCGCCGGGTTGATCGAACGCGCCGAGGCGGCCGGCCGTGAGAAGCCGTACCGCGCGGTCGCGAAGCACCTGAAGGTCGGGAGCGACATCCGCGCGGCCGGCGGCGCCAGCGAGCTCCAGGCTGCGCAGCTCCGCGAGCTCGAGCGCGGCTTCGATGCGCATGCCGCGAAGGGCCGGTTCCGGAGCGCGCAGGTGCACACGCGCCTCGCGCCGGAGACCGTGCGCGACCTGCTGCGCCGGCTCGTGCAGGAGCTCACCGAGCTCGAAGACGAGTCGGAGCCGCTCCAGACCGTCACGTTCGCCTTCCACCCGGCGATCGAGCAGGGCGAGACCGACTAAGGCAGGAGGTCCGACTCGGGCAGGTCGAGCTCGATGCCGCGCCGGCGCGCGAGCACGTCGAGGACGAGCGCCGTGTCGGCGACGCGTGCATCTTCGAGGTACGCGGTCCTCGTCTCGAAGCTCGCGACCACGGCCTCGATCGCCTCGGCGTAACCGACCACGTCGTGCGCCGAGACGTAGGCGAGCGCATCGGCGACGTCGTGCGGGAAGTCGTCGCGCTCGCGCAGCGAGTCGGCGACGTGGCGGGCATCCGCCCAGCGCTCGAGCACCAGGAGGCCGAGCGCCGCCGCATAGCGACCGATCGGCGACTCCGAGCTCTCCGCGCCGGCGTCGAGCGCCCACCGCGCGTGCTCTTCTGCCGCCGCTGCGTCGCCGGCGAGCAGCGACGCCTTGATCGCGCCGATCGGGCGGCCCCACGACTCGCCGCCCTGCCAGCTCTCGCGCCAGGTCGCGGCGGCCCGCCCGAACCACTCCGCCGCCGCCGGATCGCCCGTCATGAGCAGCCCGAGGCCGGCGGCGTAGGCGGCGTTCCCCTTGCGGACGAGCGACCGCTCGTCCAGCTCGCCGTGCTGCTCGGCGAAGCGCGATTGACGGTCACGGACGAAGGGAATCCATTCCATCTGGCTACGTTGTACTAAGAGAGATGACTACACGCTTCCACGGACTCACATTCCTCACCGATCCCGGCCGGGTGTTCTCGCCGCGGCCGGCGACGGAGAAGCTCGTCGATGCGGCGCTCGACCGGATCGGCGACGGGCCGGCCCGGGTCGCCGACGTCGGTACGGGGTCGGGGGCGATCGCGATCACACTCGCGCTGCTCCTCCCGACCGTGGAGGTATGGGCGACCGACACGTGCGCGAGCGCGCTCTCGCTCGCGTCGACGAACGCCGAACGGCTCGGCGCGCAGGTGCATCTCGTGCACGGCGACCTGCTCGAAGGGATCCCACACGATCTCGACCTGATCGTCGCGAACCTGCCGTATCTCTCCCCCGACACGCCGGGGTACGAGGACGAGCCGGCGAAGGCCGTCTTCTCGACCGGCGACGGGCTCGACCACTACCGGCGGCTGTTTGCGGCTGCGGCCGACCATCTTGCACCCACCGGCGGCATCGTCATCCAGTTCGACGGCGAAGTGCTCGAGGCCGAGCGGAGCGAGCTGCCCTGGCTGCGCTCACGGCTCGAGTCGATGGTCGCCGCGGCGGCCTAACCTCCCATTCGTCCTCCTGATCGGCTATTGTGAGCCTGCGCCACGCGAACGGGAACACCCCGCTGGCGCAACCTTTGAGGAGTCGGCACCGCAGGCGTGCCGGACGCATTGTCAGAAACCACTACGCACTCTCCGAGCGAGTCGGAGGCAGCGTCAGCCATGCGGGCCGACGCGCTCCGCGCAGAAGCATGGGCCGGCGAGCCCTTCCTCCGGGCTGACGAAGATCCGGAGGCGGTCCTCGCACCCGGCACAGCGCGCAGGCGCGCGCTCGACGACGCGCTCGCGGAGATGGATGCAGGCGCGAAGGAGCCGTCGAGCGACTGGCAGGTGCGCTTCGCACTCATGCTCGGCCTCGAGCGCGTGCTCTCCGAGCGGCCACCGAGGCTTGCCTCCGGCACCGAGCTGCGTCGCCACCAGGTCGACGCGCTCGCCGGGATGCTCACCGAGCTGATCGCAGCCGTACAGAAGAGCGAGAACGGGAACGGCAACGGGCACGCGAACGGCAACGGCGACGCCGAACCGCCCGAGGACGACGACGAGCCGGAGGACGAGCTCGACCTCGCACCGGACGGCGACGACGAGGAGCTGCCGCCCGAGCCGCAGGAGGATCCCGGTGCGGTGCGGCGCTACCGCTTCCGCCACCCGACGGCTTCAGGCAAGACGATCGCCGCCGCGGGCTTCGTCGAGGCGGCGCGCACCGAAGGCGTCCTGATCCTCACGCACCGTCGCCTCCTCGTCGACCAGTTCCGTCGCGAGCTCACCGAGCATGGTTACGGCGACCGGCTGACCGAGGCAGTCCTCGACGGGCACACGGCGAAGCGCCCGGCCGCGCCGATCACGATCCAGACGTACGCGTGGTTCGCGCGACACGTGAAGGAGATCGCGCGGCACGTGTACGAGCTCGTGATCTGCGACGAGGCCCACACCGCGCTCGGCGAGAAGACGTCGGCGGCGATCCGCTCCCTCGACGAGCCGGTCTACATCGGCATGACGGCGACGGAAGAGCTGATCGCGAAGCAGGTCTCGGACGTCTTCCCCGCCTCCGTCGACGACCTGCCGCTCACAGACGCCGCCCGGCGCGGGTTGATCGCGCCGCTCCGCTGCCTCCGCGTGCCACCGGTCGCGGCGATCAACCAGGTGCCGATCGTCGGCGGCGACTTCGAGGAACGCGCACTCGCGCAAGCGCTCGACCACGAGGCGCTCAACATGGCCGCGGCAACGCTCTACCGCGAGCGCTTCGGCGACACGCCGGGCGTCGTCTACGCGGCGGGCGTCGACCACGCGTACAACCTCGCGACCGCATTCCGCGCCGCCGGCATCAAGGCGGAGGCGGTGTCGGGGCGCACGCCGCCCGTGAAGCTGGCGGAGATCCTGGCCGCGTACGAGCGCGGGGAGATCGACGTGCTGATCAACGCGATGCTGCTCGCCGAGGGCTGGAACTCGCCGCGTGCGACGGTGATCATGCACCTCGCACCGACCGCGTCGAAGCGCGTCTACCAGCAGCGCATCGGCCGCATCATGCGCATCCATCCGCGCAAGGAAGCGGGAATCGTCGTCGACTTCACGCCGAAGGCGGCGACGCACAACGAGCGCGTCGTCTCGCTGCATTCTCTGCTCGACGCAGACTTCTACCGCGAGGGCGCTCGGGTGACGCCCGCGCCGCGCCGGCGGATGCAGCGGCGCGCGCGCCGGCGGCTCACGCCGGCACCGTGGCTCGTCCCGGTCACGCCCGACGTGCTGCGCCGCAAGATGGTGATCGCGCGGGAGTGGCAGCGCGTCGATCCGAAGTTCCTCGACGAGGACGAGCAAGAGTTCTGGGGCGAGATCGCCGGCCGCCAGCTGCGCTTCGACGAGCGCGCAGCGTTCGTCGAGAAGCTCACCGCGCGCGGTGCGTCCAAGCGCGCGATGGAGACGTTCCTCTCCACGTGCGCCGCGCAGAACCCGAACCGCCGGCTGCGGCTGATCGCGCTTGCCGATCGCGTGTCGATGCGCGTCGAGCGCGCCGACTTCGACGACCTCGTGACGCTCGTCTCGCAAGCGCCGCCGTGGGAGAAGGATCGCGCTGCCGGCGTTCGCATCCTTTTGCGCGCGATCGGCGAAGGCAAGCCCGACGCTCCCGATCAGATTCTCGCCCGTTGGACGTGGCGGCTTTCGCGTGCGGTCCGTAAGCAGCTCGACCGCAAGGCGTCGCAGGAGTACCCGGACGCAAAGCGTCTCCTCGGCGCACTCGCCAACTCGCGCGGGCACCGGCACGAGGAGAACGCAGCAAAGCTCGTGAACGCAGCCCTCGAGATGCCGCGCGAGGTCGGTGCGGCGCTGCTCGCGTCGGCCGAGGGCTACACGCCGCGCGCGACGCAACTGCTCGAGGCGGCGCGCGAGCGGCTCGGCACGATCAACGAGGTAGCCGGCTGGATCTCCGAGAGCCTGCCGCAGCCGAAGACCGGCCCGTCGCGCACGCGGCGGCGCAGGCGCCGCAAGAAGAAGCCGGCCGAGGGCACGGCGCCGGAGACGCAGAACGCGACTTCCGAGACGCCGAAGGAGACCGGCGGCGAGGCACCGCCGCCGAAGAAGCGCCGCCGCCGCCGCAAGAAGCCGGCCGCGGAAGCCGGGCCCGAGCTCCAAGCCGAAGACGCGGCGTAACATCCGCGAAACCCGTGGGTCGGTAGAAGGACCACATGGTGCTCCTGCTCCTGATCGGGTTCGTCGCCGGCGTGATCACCGCGATCTCGCCCTGCGTCCTCCCGGTGCTGCCGATCCTGCTGGCAGGCGGCGCGTCGGGCCGCAAGCCGCTTCGCGTGATCGCCGGGCTCGTCGTGAGCTTCAGCGTGTTCACGCTGTTCGCGACGTGGATCCTCGACAAGCTCGGACTGCCGCAGGACACGCTCCGGAACCTCGCGATCGCGTTCCTGTTCGTCCTCGCGGCGATCCTGCTCGTCCCGCAGGCGGCGCTGATCGTCGAACGTCCGCTCGCGTCGTTCTCG
>JAICUZ010000317.1 GCA_025935595.1 Burkholderiales bacterium | reverse complement strand
GGTAGTGGTCGCGGAACGTCGAGTTCTGCTCCGGGTCGAGCACCTCGAGCATCGCGCTCGCCGGGTCGCCGCGCCAGTCGTTGCCCATCTTGTCGATCTCGTCGATCAGCAGCAGCGGGTTCGACGACTCCGCGTCGCGGATCGAGCGGATGATCGAGCCGGGCATCGAACCGATGTAGGTGCGCCGGTGGCCGCGGATCTCCGACTCGTCGCGTACGCCGCCGACGGACAGCCGCACGAACTTCCGGCCGAGGGCATTTGCGATCGAGTGGCCGAGTGACGTCTTGCCGACACCGGGGGGACCTACGAAGCACAGGATCTGCCCGGAGACCTCGTTGCGCAGCTTGGCGACGGCGAGGTACTCGATGATCCGGTCCTTCACCTTCTCGAGGTCGAAGTGGTCGGCGTCGAGGACCTCCCGGGCGTGCTCGAGGTCGAGGTTGTCCTCGGTGAACTTCGTCCACGGCAGCGTGAGGATCCACTCGAGGTACGTACGGATCACGCCGTACTCCGCCGCGGCGGACGGCAGCTTCTCGAGGCGCGACAACTCGCGGTCGGCCGCCTTGCGCACCACCTCGGGCAACTCGCCGAGCGCTTCGAGCTGCTCGCGCAGCTCTGCGGCCTCCGCCTGCTCCGGGTCGCCTTCGCCGAGCTCCTGTTGAATCGCCTTCAGCTGCTGGCGCAGGAAATACTCTCGCTGCCCGCGGTCCATCTCCGACTGCACCTGCGACTGGATCTTCGACCCGAGCTCGAACACCTCGAGCTCGCGCGAGAGGATCGCCGAGACGGTGCGCAGGCGCTGCTCGACGTTCACCTCTTCGAGGATCTCCTGCCGTTCCTCGGTCTTGATCGTGCGAAGCGTGGAAGCGACGAGGTGACAGAGTGCGCTCGGGTCGTCGACGTTCGCGGCCGCGAGCTGCAGCTCCTCGGGGAGGTACGGCGCGAGGCCGATGATGCGCGCGAAGAGCCCCTGGACGTTGCGCGTGAGCGCCTCGAGCTCCGGCGTCTCCTCGAGCACGTCGGGCAGCTCGCTGAACTCGCCCAGCAGGTACGGATCGGTGTCGAGACGCGCGTCGAGGTGCACGCGATCGAGGCCCTGCACAAGGATCCGGAGCGTCCCGTCAGGGACCTTGATCATCTTGTGGACGAGCGCGACGGTGCCGACCTCGTACACGTCGTCGAAGCCGGGCGCGTCGAGAGCGCTGTCGCGCGAGGCGACGAGCACGAGCAGTCGCTCGCCGGCGACCACGTCGTCGATCAGTCGCACCGAGCGGTCCTGGCCGATCGCGAGCGGCGTCATCGACTGCGGGAAGACGACCATCTCCTTGAGCGGCAGCACCGGCAGCGCCGTCGGGTACTCGAGCTGCAGCTCGTCGGGCTGCTCGAATGCAAGGTCAGTCAAGGCGCTCCACCGTGATCCGGTAGCGCCCCTGCGCCGGCGGCTTGTCGGCGGCGGGCAGCTCGATCGTCAGGACGCCGTGCTCGAACCGCGCCACCGCGCCCTCCGGGTCGACGTCCTCGGCGAGGTGCACCTGGCGCTGGAACGGCCCGTACTCGATCTCCATCTGCTGGTACACGCGACCCGGCACACGGGGACGCTTCCGCTCGCCGGCGACGACGAGCAATCGCTCGCCCGCGACCACGCGGACCGACTGCGGGTCGACGCCCGGCAGCTCGACCACCACGGTCAGCGCATGCGGGTCGTCGGTGTGGAAGCAGTCGACGTTCGGCCGGAACCCGTGCCGCATCCCCGAGAAGCGCGGAACCTGCCAGAGGTCTGCGAACAGCTCCTCGATCTCTTCCTGCAGCTTGTCGACGTCGCGGCGTGTCATGTCGGCGAACGGTACCCCTCTCGCTCGCCTTGACGCGTTCGTGACTCAGATCTTCTTCTTGAGCAGTCCGAAGACGCCGCGGATGACTTCCTTCTGGAGCTGTTTACCCTGCCTCGAGTTGAGGAAGTCGCCGAGCGCACCGGCGCCCTCCGTCATCGCCCCGGCCGCCTGCTTGTGCTCCTCCGCGGGCGCTTCGGGTGTCGGGCTCGGAGCAAGCCGCGCCGCCAGCATCTCCCGGGCGCTCTGGCTGTCGACGCGCGTGCCGTACTTCGCATAGAGCGGCGATGCCTTCGCGGCGGCGTCGACATCGTCGGCCGGTGCCATGCGCGCGCTCGGCGCGCGGAGCTTCGTGTGCACCACCGGCGTCGGCACGCCGGTCTCGGAGAGGATTGTCACCGCCGCCTCGCCGATCCCGAGCTGTGTGAGCAGGCTCGCCAGGTCGTAGAACTCCGACTTCGGGAAGGTCGAGACCGTCGCCTTCAGCGCCTTCGCGTCTTCCGGCGTGAAGGCGCGCAATGCGTGCTGGATGCGGTTCCCGAGCTGTGCGAGCACGTCCCCGGGGAGGTCCTTCGGCGTTTGCGTGACGAAGAAGACGCCGACGCCCTTCGAGCGAATCAGCCGCACCGTCTGCTCGACCGATTCGAGGAACGCCTTCGACGCACCGTCGAACAACAGGTGCGCCTCGTCGAAGAAGAACACGAGCTTCGGCTTGTCGAGATCTCCGACCTCCGGCAGATGCTCGAAGAGCTCGGCGAGCAGCCACATGAGCGCCGTCGAGAACAGTTTCGGCTTGTCCTGCACCCCGGGCAGCTCGAGGCACGAGATGAT
>JAICUZ010000223.1 GCA_025935595.1 Burkholderiales bacterium | reverse complement strand
TCGAGCGTCAGCAGAAGCTGTCGCGCGCCGCACGTCGGCTCGAAGTCGAGCTCGGCCGCGAGGCGACGAAGGAGGAGCTCGCGGAGGCCACCGGTCTCCCGATCCAGCACGTCGACGAGGCGCTCGGCGCCGCGTCCGCGTCGGTCTCGCTGAACCAGACGGTCGGCGCCGACGACGAGGGCGAGCTCGGCGATCTCTTCGCCGACCGCGAAGCGGCCGATCCGTTCGACGAGGCGGAGGAGTCGCTCCGCCGCCAGAACATCCGCAAGGCGCTCGACGCGCTCCCCGAGCGGGAGCGGCGCATCCTCGAGCTGCGCTTCGGGTTCGACGGCGAGCCGTGGACGCTCGAGGCGATCGGGCACGAGCTCGACCTGACGCGTGAGCGGGTGCGCCAGCTCGAGGGCCAGGCGCTGTCGCGGCTCGCCGCGCTGCGCGAGCTGGCCGGCCTCGCCGCATAGCCAAGACAACCTTGTTCGGGTCGAGTGCTAGCGTTTTGCTAGCAGATGGCAACCTTGCACGCCCGTAACTTCCCGGACGACGTCTACGAGCGGCTGCGGTCGTCGGCTGAGGAGGACAAGCGCTCGATCGGAGCACAGGCGGCTGCCCTGTTGGCCGCCGCACTTGCCGACCGCGATCAGCGCAGGCGGGGGATGCCGCAGATGAAGCCGCGCTTCCCGACGTTCCGGGAGCAGTTCGTGATGCGCGCGGAGCAGCTCGTCCTGCGCGCGCAATATCACTGCCGTCAGGTCGGCTCGCCCGAAGTGACCCCGGCGCACGTCCTGCTCGCAATGCTCGAGGATCCGGTGCTCGCTCCGGCGCTCGAACGGAAGGGAATCACCGAGACGGCGGTACGGGCAGTGCTGCCGTCCGGGCCACCACGGAAAGGCCCGGCGCCGATCTCGGCCGAAGCGCGCCAGATGCTCGAGAACGCGCTCGTGCAGTCGCTCGCGCTTTAGAGGTTCTCACATAATGGGGCTTCGACACAAGCTTCATTGTGTGAGGGCCTCTTAGTCGTGTGCCGCGCCCTCGAGGTGCGGGCGGTCTTCGCGCACGGCACCTTCGGCCTGTCGCAGCTCTTCGTCGGTGATCGGCCAGCGTTCGAGTGGGTAGTGGCATGCGGCCGCGTGGTGCGGTGCGAGGTCGCGGAGCTCAGGCTCTTCGACGTCGCAGTGACCGCGGTGGAACCGCGGGCAGCGAGGGTGGAACACGCACGCCTGGGGCGGATCGATCGGCGAGGGCACGTCTCCGCTCAGCACGATGCGCTGCCGCGGGTCGGTGCCCGTGCGCGGAACGGCCGACAAGAGCGCGGCGGTGTACGGATGCTTCGGCGCATCGTAGATCTGCTCGCTGTCGCCGATCTCGACCACTCGCCCGAGGTACATGACCGCGATCCGGTCGGCGATCTGGCGGAGCACCGACAGGTCGTGCGTGATGAAGACGTACGTCAGGTTGAAGTCGGATTGCAGGTTCCGGAGCAGATTCAGCACCTGTGCCTGGATGGAGACGTCGAGCGCCGACACCGGCTCGTCGCAGACGATCAGCTTCGGCGAGAGCGCGAGCGCGCGGGCAACGCCGATGCGCTGTCGCTGTCCGCCGGAGAACTCGTGCGGGTAGCGGTTGTAGTGCTCGGGGCTCAGCCCGACGCGCTCGAGCAGCTCCTGCACGCGGGAGCGCGCGTTCTTGACGCCGTGGATCGCAAACGGCGTTCCGACGATCTGGCCGACGCTCTTCCGCGGGTTCAGCGACGCGTACGGGTCCTGGAACACCATCTGCATCTCGCGGCGCAGCGGACGAAGCGCTCGCTGCGACAGGTGCGTGATGTCGCGGCCGTCGAAGCGAACGGTGCCGCTCGTCACGTCCAGCAACCGCAACATCACCCGCGCGGTCGTCGACTTGCCGCAGCCGGACTCACCGACGATACCGAGGGTCTCGCCCCGGCGGACCTGCAGCGTCACGTCTTCGACCGCGTGAACCTTTGCCGTCCCGCGCGCGAACACGCCTTGCTTGACGTCGAAATGCTTCGTCAGGTGCTCGAGCTCGACCAGGGTTTCGGTCGACCCGTTCGCGCTCACGCCGCCACCTTCTTCGCGCGCTGTGCGCCGAGCTCGACCTTCTTGTCGTACGGCAGGTGGCATGCGTCGAGATGTGCGCCGTCCGCGGGAACCTTCAACGGCGGCAACTTGGTCGCGCAGGGCTCGAACCGGTACGGGCAGCGTGGGTGGAACGGGCAACCCGAAGGCGGCGCGAGCAGCGACGGGGGCGACCCTTCGATCGGCACGAGCGCGTCGAGGCGGCGCTCGATCGTCGGCATGGAGTCGAGCAGCCCCCAGGCGTACGGGTGCTGCGGGTGACGGAAGATCTCGGCCGCCGGCCCGTACTCCATCACGCGTCCGGCGTACATCACCATCACCGAGTTGGCGGTCTCGGCGACGACGCCGAGGTCGTGTGTGACGAGGATGACCCCGATGTCGAATTCGCGCTTCACGTCCTCGATCAGCTCGAGGATCTGCGCCTGCACCGTCACGTCGAGCGCGGTCGTCGGCTCGTCGCAGATGAGGATGTCAGGGTTGTGGACGAGCGCCATCGCGATCATGGCGCGCTGACGCATGCCGCCCGAGAACTGATGCGGGTAGTCGCGCGCGCGTGACTTCGCGTTCGGGATGCCGACGTGGTCGAGGAGCTCGACGGCGCGGCTCCAGGCGGCGTGCTTGCCCGCGTCGCTGTGCGCGGTGAACGCCTCGGCGATCTGCGCGCCGACCCGGTACATGGGATGGAGGCACGCGAAGGGATCCTGGAAGACCATGGCGATCTCCTTGCCGCGTACCTTGCGGAGCTCGTCCGGCGGCAGGGTGAGGAGATCGCGGCCCTTGAACTCGACTTCGCCCGAGATCACTGTACGGGCACGGTTGAGCAGGCCCATGATCGCGAGGTTCGAGACGCTCTTCCCCGAGCCGGATTCGCCGACGATGCCGAGAGTCTCACCGCGTGAGAGCGCAAACGAGACGTCGGAGACGGCCTGGACGATCCCGTCCGACGTCGGGAAGCGCACGGTGAGCCCGCGCACGTCGAGCATCCGCTCGCCGCTCGACGAGGTCATGCGTAACGGACTCGCGGGTCGATGAACGCGTAGAGGATGTCGACGACCAGGTTCATCAGCGCGACCGCGAGGGCCGCGAGCAGCACGACGCCGAGCACCGTCGGGAGGTCCTGGGTCGTCGCTCCGTTGATCGCGAGATAGCCGAGGCCTTGCAGGTTGAAGACGGACTCGGTGATCACTGCGCCGCCGACCAGCAGCGCGATGTCGAGGCCGAACATCGTCACGATCGGCGTCAGCGACGCGCGCAGCCCATGCTTGAAGATCACCTGTCGTTCGGTGAGGCCTTTCGCGCGCGCGGTGCGGATGTAGTCCTCGCCGAGCGTCTCGAGCAGGTTGTTGCGCGTCATCCGGGCGTAGAACGCGGCATACAGCATCGCGAGCACTACCCAGGGCAGCCACATGTGCCCGATGAAGCCCGTGATCGAGTCGGCGGGCGAGACGTAGCCGGTGCCCGACGACCAGCCCAGCTGCCTCCAGAAGATGTAGAGCCCCATCAAGCCGAGCCAGAAGACGGGCGCGCTGATGCCGAAGAGCGCGAAGCCCATTGCCGCGCGGTCGATGATCGTCCGGCGGCGCACCGCCGAGATGATCCCGATTGTGACTCCGCTGAAGAGCCAGATGACCGCGGCGCCGGCGATCAGAAGGAGCGTCCGCGGTGCGCGGTCGAGGATCAGGTGCAGCACCGACGACTGGCCGGCGAACGTGTAGCCGAGGCCGGGCCAGCCGTACTGGTCACCGGTGAAGAAGTTCTTGATGAACTTGAAGAACTGGATGTACCACGGCTGGTCGAGGCCGAGTCGGTGGCGGATCAGGTCGAGTTGCTGTGCGTTCGGGTTCTTGCCCGCGAACCGCAGGGCGGGATCGCCTGCCGGCAGCAGGTAGAAGACGACGAAGGTGATCGCGATCACCGCGGCGACGACGATCGCCGTCCAGAAGAGTCTTCGTGCGATGTAGAAGGCCATTGGCTGATTGGGGAGATCGATCCGACGTGGGGGCGCGCAAGCGCCCCCACGTCATTACGGGCTATGCCTGTTTCACCGCCACCTGCGAGTACGCGGTGGTGTCCGAGAACTGGTCGTACGACCAGTGCGTGACGGTCGGTCCGAGGATCGTCGCGACATTCGCGAAGAGGTACGGCACCCACGGGACGACCTGGGTCATCAGCTTCTTGTCGACGTTCTCCCAGCACGTCGTGCGTGCGTTGCCGAGCTTCGCCTGGCAGTTGTCGATGTCGGCGTCGATGTTGGGGACGTTGTTCAGGTTCCCCTTCACGCCGAGCTTCTTCGCGATGTTGATCTGCGGCGTGATTCCGACGAGCGAGTAGTTCGTGTTGCCCGACGGAATCAGCGCGCGGCTGTCGAAGAGCTCTCCGAAGAACGTGTACGGGTCGGCGTAGTCTTTCCCC
>JAICUZ010000377.1 GCA_025935595.1 Burkholderiales bacterium | reverse complement strand
TCCGGCCTCACGCAGCGTGCGGCCGGCGTGAAGTCCGTCCTCGGCGGCGCAGGCGTCAAGGTGCTGACGATCCCGAACGCGAAGTCGGACATCCCCGGCACGAAGGCGAAGGTGAAGGCAGCGTTCCAGGCGGACAAGAAGCTCGACGGCTTCCTCGGCCTCGACCCCGACGTCACCATCCCGTGCCTCGACGTGATCCCAAAGGGCACGAAGGCAGGGACGTTCGACGTCGGCGGTGCGATCAAGGAGATCCAGAAGGGCCGGATGCTGTTCGCGATCGACCAGCAGCAGTACCTTCAGGGCTACCTGCCGGTCGTCTTCGCCGTGCTCTACGTGACGAACCTGAACACCGTCGGCAACGGCGAGCCCGTGCTCACCGGGCCGGGGATCATCAACAAGGCCAACGCAGCGAAGGTGGCTGCGCTCGCCGCCAAGGGAACCCGCTAGTCGAAGGGCCGAAGTCACGAACCTGGTTCCCTACGGGGAACCAGGTTCGTCGTAAACGGATGGCCGCAACCTCAGACGAACGCCTCGTCCACGTCGGTCTGCTGACCCGCCTCCTCGGGCGGCCCGACATCGGCGCGCTGCTCGGCGCGATCGCGGTGTTCCTCGCGTTCGCGTACTTCGCGCGCGCCGTCAACTGGATCGGCGACCCGGCGATCGCCGCCGGCTGGACCGACCAGGCGGCGCAGTACGGGATCGTCGCGGTGCCGGTCGCGCTGCTGATGATCGGCGGCGAGTTCGACCTGTCGGCGGGCGTGATGATCGGCAGCTCCGGCCTGCTGCTCGGCTACCTCGCGACGCACGCGCACATGAACATCTGGCCCGCGATGGCGCTCGTGCTCCTGTTCGGCGTCGCCGTCGGCCTCGTCAACGGGATCACGGTCGTCCGGACGAGGCTCCCGAGCTTCATCGTCACGCTCGCGACGTTCTTCATCCTCCAGGGCGTCAACGCGGCGGGAACGCTCAAGCTGACCGGCACCACCTCGATCGAGAACATCGACTCGGCGCACGGGTTCGCCTCCGCGCGACACGTCTTCGCGACCGACCTCACGCAGTGGGCGTTCAAGGTGAAGGTGCTCTGGTGGATCGGCCTGACGATCGTCGGCGCGTGGCTCCTCGCGAAGACGCGCTTCGGCAACTGGATCTACAGCGCGGGCGGCGAGCCGAACGCGGCCCGCAACGTCGGCGTCCCGGTCGCGCGCACGAAGGTGCTGCTCTTCGTCATGACGTCGGGCACCGCCGCGCTGATGGGGATCATCGAGGCACTCGAGCTGCGGTCGATGCAGTCGAAGGAAGGGATCGGCCTCGAGTTCATCTTCATCATCTGCGCCGTCGTCGGCGGCTGCCTGCTGACGGGCGGCTATGGGTCTGTCATCGGTACGGCCCTCGGCGCGGCGATGCTCGGGATGGTGCAGCTCGGGATCATCGACGCACAGTGGGACAGCAACTGGACATACACCTTCCAGGGCGCGATCCTCTTCCTGGCCGTGATCCTCAACATGCTCGTCCGAAACCGAGCCCAGAGCGTCCGATGAGCAGCGCGCCGCATCTCCTCGCAGGCGAGG
>JAICUZ010000154.1 GCA_025935595.1 Burkholderiales bacterium | reverse complement strand
GGCGCTGTCGCTCGTCGGTGTGGGAACGGCCCTGTCTGCGGTCGTCTCGCAGCAGGTCATCGCCGACACGGGCAACGTTCACATGAAGATCGTCCGCACGAGCGCCACCGACTTCGACACCGGCTGGCACGTCCACCCGGGTGTCGCGATCGTCCAGGTGCAGGAAGGCTCGTTCAAGATCTACCAGGGGTCGTGCACCCCGACGACCGTCAGCGCCGGCCAGACCTTCATCGAGGCACCCCACCTGCCGGTGCGCGGGATCGCGGCCGGGACGATCAAGTGGACGACCACGCTGATCACGACGGGGTACGACCCGCCTCAGATCCCGATGGCGGACTACATGAACAACAAGACCTACAACCCCTGTCCGTCGGTCCCGTAGTGCGCACTTCCAGCCATGTCCCGGGGACTGTCCCCGGGACATGGCTCGTCAGGGCACGTACGCGGCGACCGTCGCCAGCAGCTCGATGATGTCGACCGGCTTCGACAGGTACCCGCCGAAGCCCGCGGCGAGGAAGCGCTCGCGGTCGCCTTCCATCGCCTGCGCGGTCAGCGCGAGCACAGGGATCGCGGCGGCACGCTCGTCGGTGCGGATGCGGCGAAGCGCCTCGACGCCGTCGATCCCCGGGAGCTGCACGTCCATCAGAACGAGCTGCGGATCCTCGGCGAGCGCGCGCTCCACCGCCTCCTCCCCGCTCGTCGCCTCCAGCACGCGGTACCCCTTCGCGGTCAGGACGTCGCGGAGGAGCTTCATGTTCTTCTCGTTGTCCTCGACGAGCAGGACCGTCATCGCCGCTCCTTCACGGCGCGAACATCGAACGCGGCGAGCGGCCGGCCGAAGCCTTTCAGCGCGAACTCGCCCGCAGGCACGACCTCGACCGCGTCCTCAACTTCCGCGTAGAGCCGCTGCGTGATCAGGATCTGGCCGCCGGTCGCCTCGTCGGCGAGCCGTGACGCGAGGTTCGTGACCCCGCCGATCGCGGCGTAGTCCGACCGCCCCTCGAAGCCGATCTCGCCGCACGTTGCGTAGCCCAGCGCGATCCCGGCGCCGAAGTCGAGCTCGTGGCCACGACCGTGCCAGCGATCCCGCAGCGCGGCGAGCTCCTCACGCAGCGCGCAGCCGAGCCGAACGGCCCGAAGAGGCGCGTCGGGAATCTCGATCGGGTCATTGAAGAAGAGCTGGACGCCGTCACCCTGGAGGAACCCGACGGTCGCGTCGAAACGCTTCACGAGACGCCCGACCGCGTCGTGGAACTCGTGCAGGACGAGCATCAGCTCCTCCGGCTCGACCCCGTCGACGAAGCTCGTCCACCCACGAAGGTCGGCAAAGAGCATGGCCACCTGCCGGCGGTGGCTCGCGAGGACCGAATCGGCGCCGGTGGAGACGATCGCCCCTGTCACCTGCGGGGACAGGAACCGCTGCAGCCGTCGGAGCCGCTCGAGCTCGTCGACCTGCGCGCGCACGCGTTCCTCGAGCGTTCGATTCAGCTCGCGAAGCTCCGCACCCTGCGCCTTGATCGTGTCGTGGTACCGCTTGATCCGAAGCAGCGAGCGCACCCGTGTCAGCAGCTCGTGGTGATTGAGCGGTTTCGGGATGAAGTCGTCCGCGCCCGCCTCGATCGCCTTGGTTTTCTCTTCGCCGACGCTCGAGGTGATCATGATCACCGGCACCACGGCAGTGCCCTCGTCTGCGCGCAGCGCCTCGCACACCGCGTACCCGTCCATGCCCGGCATGACCACGTCGAGCAGAACGAGGTCGGGCGGGTCACGCGCGACGAGGGCGAGCGCCTCCGCTCCGTCGTTCGCCGAGATCACCTCGTAGCCGCGCGCGCCGAGGACGGCCTCGAGGAGACGCACGTTCTCGCGGACGTCGTCGACGACGAGGATCTTCGCGTCGTCCATCATGCGGCCCCCGCCGGGAGAGCGACGACGAACGTGCTGCCTTCGCCCGGCTCGCTCTCGACCCAGATCCGGCCGCCGTGGAGCTCGATCAGCCGCCGCGAAAGCGCGAGGCCGAGCCCGGTGCCCTCCTGCTGGCGGGCACCGAGGTCCGTCTGCTGGAACTCCTCGAAGATCCGCTCCTGGTCCTCGCGGGCGATCCCGGGGCCCGTGTCGGCGACCGCGATCCGTAGCTCGCCGTCGTGCCGCGCGCTCGAGACGACGATCCTCCCGCCCTCGGGCGTGAACTTCACCGCGTTCGAGAGCAGGTTGAACACGACCTGCCTGATCCGGCGCTCGTCGGCAGTGACGACGTCGACCTCCGGGCTCGGCTCGAGCCGCAGGTCGACACCGTTCTTCAGCGCCCGCTCCTTCAGCATCACAACCCCCCGCTCGAGAGCCTCGCGGAGCGAGAACGGCGCCGGCTCGAGCTCGATCTGCCCCGCCTCGACCTTCGACAGGTCGAGCACGTCGTTGATCAGGGAGAGAAGGTGGTTCCCCGACGCGAGAATGTCCTCGAGGTACTCGACCTGCTTCTCGTTGACCTCGCCGAAGAGCCCCTCGCGCAACACCTGCGAGAAGCCGAGGATCGCGTTCAGCGGCGTCCGCAGCTCGTGCGACATGTTCGCGAGGAACTCGCTCTTGTGTCGGCTCGCCGTCTCGAGCTCCCGGTAGAGGCGACGGAGCTCGTCGTTCATCCGATCGACGTTCGCGGCGAGCTCGCCCAGCTCGTCGCGGTTGCGCAGCCCGACGTGGCCGGAGAAGTCGCCCGCCGCGATCCGGGCGAGGCGCGTGCGAATGCGGCGAATCGGCCCGACGACGAGCCAGGAAAGCAGGAAGCCGAGTGACAGGGCGAGTGCGACCGCCGCGCCCGCGACGGACACGAACAGCTCCCGCGAGCTCGAGTACGACGCCTTGTTGTCCCTCACGAGCGCCGCCGCGCGCGCGCCGGTCGCCTCGGCGAGGTTGCGTGCCGCCAGCTCGAGGTCGACCGCGAGCGTCTCCGCGCGGAGATGCGCCGGCAGCGAGAGGTACTTCGATGCGATCAATGTCTCGATCGTCGGCTTCAACCGCTTGTAGTCGCGCGTGATGCGCCGGTAGTAGCCCGCCTCGTCCGCCGTCGGCCGGAAGCCGAGCCGCGTCGACTCACCGAGCAGCGCCAGCTCGGTCTGAACCGGCTCGCCGATCCGCCGCAGGCACGTCGGCGTCGTCGACTTCCCCGGCTTGCCGCCGTTGAGCCAGGTGGCGTAGTCCTCGCCGCCGGCGCAGAGCGCGAGCAGCTGTCTGAACGCGACCGCGTTCGCCTCGAGCTCCTGGTACCCGGCGACACGCGCCTGGAGCGCACCCAGCCGCTCGGCGCGGGCGTTCGACTGGCCGAGAACCCGCAGACCGAGGAGCGCCAGCACGACGAGGAGACCGGCGATGGCGAGGAAGGCCACGAGGAGCTTCGTCCGCACGCGGCCGGGCACGCGCTCGAGCGCGTTCCCGACCGTGCGCACGGCGCCGCGCAGCACGCTACGGCTTGAGCGTCGCGGAGCTCGCGGACAGGTTCGTGATCAGCCACTTGCCGCCGATCTTCCGTACCTCCTGGTCTGCGCCGACGACGCTCGCGACCATTCTGGTGTCGACGTCGATGTAATGGCACTCGAAGTAGAGCGTCCCTTTGGTGCCGTTCACGGTCGCGCGGATCTTGTACGCCGGGGTATCCGAGATCCAGTGGTTCTGCGGTTGGAACGGCCCCGCCTTCGCAAGCACCCCGCGGATCGCGGCCTTGCCGGTGTAGGTCTTGCCGCCGAGCGTCGCGATCGCGTTCGGCGCCCAGATCGTCATCATCAGGTCGAGATTCTTCTTGGAGGCGGCCTTGTGCCAGACCTTCTCGATGTTCTCGATCTGGAACAGGTCGGCCTGCTTCTCCGTGCTCGTGCCGGAGCTCGAGCGGACCGCGCCGAACCCGGCCCCGGTGAAGACGAGCATTCCGGCCGCCACTCCGATCAGGACCTTCCTCACAGCCCTCTCCTTTCGCTCATGCACCGCGCTCCGTCGGTTCGTGGCGATCGTGACATGGCCGTCAGGAGTCGTCCAGGGTGCCAGCATCCCGATCGACGGCGCGAGCGCCCCCTTTCCGCAGCCGCCGTGGAGGCGTATCGTCCTGTCGTGGCGCTGCGGCTCGTGCTCGCGGAGGACCACTTCCTCGTGCGCGAGGGCCTTCGCCGCCTGCTCGAGTCCGAGCCCGACCTCGAGGTCGCTGCGACGTGCACCGACCTGGACGAGCTGCTCGCCGCGGTCGACGCGGAAAGACCGGACGTCGTCGTGACCGACATCCGGATGCCGCCGACGCAGATCGACGAGGGGATCCGGGCGGCCGAACGACTCCGCGAGACGCATCCGGAGATCGGCGTCGTCGTCCTCAGCCAGTACGGACAACCTGCCTACGCGCTGGCGCTCCTCGAGGGCGGGACCGAACGGCGCGCCTACCTGCTGAAGGAGCGGGTCGATGAGATCGAGCAGCTCGTGACCGCGATCAGGGCGGTTGCGGCAGGCGGCTCGGTGATCGATCCGAAGGTCGTCGAGGCACTCGTCACCGAGCGGGCGCGTCGCGCGGAGTCGCCGCTGAACGAGCTGACGCCGCGCGAGCTCGACGTGCTGCGCGAGATGGCCGAAGGGAAGAACAACGCCGCGATCGCAGCGTCGCTCTTCCTGACCGAACGCTCGGTCGAGAAGGTGATTCACTCGATCTTCCTCAAGCTCGGCCTCGGCTGGGAGCCGGCCGTGCACAAGCGGGTGAAGGCCGTGATCCTCTACCTGGCGGAGGACCGGGCCGCGGGGATCGCGGCCGAGACGTAGACCCCTTCGCCCCGCGGCTCGACGCCGAACGAGCCGCCGAGCAGCTCCACACGGTCCCGCGCGGCCGCGAGGCGACCCGGATCCGGCACCGCCGGGAAGCGGACGACGAGCGTCCCGGCGTCCAGTCGAAGGTCCACCGGACCGGTCGCCTCGAGATCGCGGCACAGGAGGTAGGCGGTCGCCTCGGCCGTGGCATCGAGCCGTCCGAGGTCGTGCGCGTCGACCTCGATGCCGACGCCCCGAAGCGCCTCCAGGAGCCCGAACGGCGCCAGTAACGACGGATAGACCCGATCTGCGAGCCGGCGAAGCCGCTCGAGCGCGTCGCGCAGGTCAGCGCGCATCTCGTCGAGCAACGCAGGCAGGGCGCCGGGATCGTCTTCCGCGAGCCGGCACGCGAGCTGTACGCGAATTGACAGCGCGATCAGGTCCTGCTGGACGCCGTCGTGGAGCTCGCGCTCGACGGCGCGACGATCGGCCAGAGCCTCCTCGACGAACGCCCGCCTCATCGCGCCATTTACGCGGGCGCGCGAACGCGGGTCAAGGGGGCCAGCCAGCCGACGAACACGGGTGGTTCCCTTCGTCGACGTACACGCCTCCACGCTCGTCGCACCGCTCCGTCGTCGTGATTGTCGGCTCAGTCGAACGAAGGAGGCAAGCATGTCCAGACGGATGACCGTCGCCGGCGCGCTCGTTGTGTTGGCACTCGCTCTCAGCGGGATCGCATACGCGCTCACCCTCGAGCCGGGCGCGAGCCAGCTTCTCGACGGGTCGGTGCGGGCGGCGCTCGCGGAGCGCCTCAACGTCCATCACGACGGCCTCGACCTACAGACGGCGAACCCGAACAACGCGTACGAGGTCGTCTTCCAGAAGATCAAGTACCCGGCGCATTCGTCGTCGCCGTGGCACACGCACCCCGGGTTCGTGCTCGTGCTCGTGCAGCAAGGCACCGTCACCCATCTCGACGGCTGCACCCCGACGACGTACACAGCCGGGCAGTCGTTCTTCGAGGCGGGCGGGGTCGGCACGATCGAGAACACGACGAACGACGACGCGATCCTCTACGCGGCGTTCGTCGTGCCAAGGGGCGCACCGCTGAAGGACCTGAACGTCCAGGCGCCGAGCTGCTGAGAGCGCCTAGCCCGACCCTCGCTGCGCCCCGAGCGGGCGCAGCGGGGGAACGGGGCGGTACCGATTCCGGCGCCCGCGCCGCCACCAAACGGCGGCGATCGCGACGAGGAGCCCGCCGAGCGCGGCGGGCACCCACGGGCTGACGACGATCACGCGACTCGTCAGCACGAGCTCGCGCGTCTCGGCGGCCGTCCGGCCCGGATAGGTGACCCGGGTGGTGACGGTGACGATCCCGACGGGCCAGCGCGGCTTGCCGGTCACCGCGATCGAGCGCGAGCGACCCACCGGCAGCAGCGACGGCGCGAGGCGCTCCTGCTTGGACGTCCCGCCCGGCGAGGAGGTCGTGTCGTTCTCGCCCCACATCGTCACCGCGGCATGACCCAGGTTCGTCACGCGCATCTCTCCGGTCGCCTTCGCCCCCAGCACGAACGTCGGGAGGTGCAGGTGCCCGGTCAGCAGGCGAAGGCGCGGCCCCGGGACGTCGAGCGTGAGGAACGAGCCGATCTGGTTCACGACCTTGATCGACCCTCCCGTGGCCGCGACCGGGGTGACGAGGAAGCCGACGAAGTACAGGTCGGGGCTCAGGTGCGGGACGCGGATCGCAAGCGGCACGGTGCGGTAGCTCTGCGCGGGGATGCGCAGCACGCCCGGCGGGAACCGGACACGGCCCGACCAGCGCGGGTCCGGCCCACTCCCCACCGACACCTTGCCGTCGTCGCCGAGCGTGAGCGTCCG
>JAICUZ010000022.1 GCA_025935595.1 Burkholderiales bacterium | reverse complement strand
TGATGGACGCCGGGCGGGTCACGATCGAAGGTCGCGCGTGGTCGGGCGAGGCGCCGATCGAGGCGGTCGACTTCTCGGTTGACGGCGGAACCTCGTGGACGCCAGCGCAGCTCGCGGCGGACGAGCTCGGCCGCTGGGCGTGGCGCGCCTGGTCATCCGTGTGGGACGCGAAGCCGGGCGAGCACGTGCTCGCGTGCCGGGCGCGTGACGCTGCCGGGAACGAGCAGCCGTTCGAGCCGGCGTGGAACGTCGGCGGCTACGCGAACAACGCGGTGCAGCGCGTGCCCGTCAGCGTCAGGTGACGGGCACGCGCTAGAGCGATTCGAGAAGCTCGGTGAGCTGGCCGCGGACGCGGTCGAGCTGCTCCGTCTTCTCCTTCAACTGCACCTCGAGCTCGGTCTTCGAGTCCTCGAGCGCCTGGATCTGCGTCTCGTACTGCTCCGAGCGAACCTTCATCTCGCTCTGCTGTGCCTTCACAGCAGCAGCCTGCGCGGCGAGACGTTCCGCGATCGCGTTCGCCTCGTCGGCGAGTGCCGCGACTGCGTCGTCTGAGGTTTCGTCGGACAGCTTCCCGGCGGTTCCCTTCTTGACGGGCAGCTTGGTCACAGCGGCCATCGGCTCGTCGCCGTCGTCGCCGCCGTCGTCGCCGCCGTCATCGCCGCCGCCGCCGTCACCGCCGCCACCGTCTCCGTCCCACTCCTCACTTTCACTTTCGGCGTCGCTCTCGACGTTCGCGTCGGACTCCAGAACGTTGAGCTCCTCGGACGGCCCGAACTGGCCACGACTCCGGAGGAGATCGCTCCGCAGCCCGGCATCAAGTGCCGACTTCGGAACCACGATCATCACCGTTTCCTCTCCGAGCAGCTCGCGCAACGCGCCGAGCCGCTGCTCCGTCGGCTCGGCGACCGCGACGACGACGCGCCCGTCCTCGACGCGAGTCGGCAACGCCTCGAGGCGCTGCGCATCCTCGCGCGACATCTGGGCAAGCGCGTTCGCGTCGAACCAGATCGAGGACCGCTCGACATAGTCGAGCCCCCACTGCTCGGCGAGCAGGCGGGCGACATCGTCCTCGGTGGCAAGCCCGCGGCGAACCACGACCTCACCGAGACGCTCGCCGGTGCGACTTCCTTCATAGAGCGCATCGTCGAGCTGCACCTGCGTGAGGAACCCCGCCTGGATCAGAAGCTGACCCAGCGGGACCCGAACGGGAGTCTCGGTCGTATCGGCTCCGGCCAAAGCCTTCTGACTCACTCGCTCATCCTCCGCTCGATGCGATCTCTCACCCAACCCGCCAGACACTTGTCGGCGAATCGCGGCTGAGACTTGAGCGACTCACTCGAACGAGTGAGCGGTCGCGAACGGCTAGGTGGCGTGCCAGCGCTGACGCTTGCGCGTCTTGACGAGCGCACTGCCGAGGGACACGACGATCATCACGCCGGCGACGACGGCGATCGAAACGCCGACGAGCTCGTACGTGTGCCTCGACGGCCCCTTCGGGTCGGCGCGGTGATAGGTCGTCTGACCCAGCTCCGAATCACGCTTCGCCAGGTTGTTGGACGTCGTGTCGACACTCTGGCCGATCTGGTACGCACCGAAGCCGACCGCGCCGAGAATCGCGGCGATGAGCAGCAGGTCGACGATGCGGCGGACCACGTCTCTCGTATCGGCAGACCGCCCGCCGAGCTTGAACCCTCCTAGGCTCGGCCGTCTCGGGCGGCGTGAGCGATCGCGGCGAGCCCGCCTGCGAGGAGGAGGATCCCCGCCACGACCGGTAGGGCGCTCCCGTCGGCGGCGCTCGACGCGCCCACGGGTGCAGCCGCGACGCGCGTCGGCTTCGCGCGGTTCACCGGAAGGCTCTCGTCCGGGGTGGCCTTCGCCGCAGGCGATCGTTTGACCGGCCGTGGATGCACGGCGAGAAGTCGCCGGAAGTCGGCCGCCGACCCGAAGCCCGGCGGAGCTCCGTCCGGTAGCTCGACCGGCGGGAGCACCTCCACCTGTTGCGGCAGCGACCACGATCGGAGGTACGTCGTGGGGTCGACAGCTCCGTCGTAGCCGAGGTAGAGCAGCCCGGTCGGGTGCACTTCGAAATGAAGATGCGGCTGCGTCGTGAAGGCGTCACCGGTGTTGCCGACGAAGCCGATCACGTCGCCGCGGTGGACAGCCCGGTTGTTGCGGCCGAGCCGCGTGTAGCCCGAGAGGTGCGCGTAGTAGAAGTCGTTGCCGGCGTGGTCGGTCAGCCACAGCCGCCAGCCGCCGACGCGGTTCCAGCCGACTGCGAAGATCGTTCCGTCGGCGACGGCGACGACCGGTGTGCCGAGCGCCGCGAAGAGATCGTCGCCGTGGTGCCAGTTCCCGGGGACGTCCGACCGCGCGCCGCCGTAGGAGTCACCCCAATCGGCGTGCCCGGCGACCGGGAAGACGTACCGCCCGTCGAGCGGCGGCGTCCCGGTGAGCGGCCGGCCGACCGCGGGCTTCTTCTTCTTCGTCTTCGGCGGCTTCGCCTTCTTCTTCGTCGCGTGCTTCTTCGGCGGTGGCTTCGGCTTCGTCACGGTCGTGGTCGGCGCGGGCGTCGTCGTCGGGCGCGGAGCGGTCGTCGTGGGAGCCGTCGTGGTGGCCGGCGCGGTCGACGTCGTGGGCGGAGGTGGCGGCTTCGCGGGTGGGTGGTTTGCAGCGGCGTAGCCGACCAGGATCAGCGTTCCCGCCGGCAACCCTGCGTGCGCACGCGTGAGCTTCAGTTCCAGCGCCGCCGCCCAGTAGCGCAACGGCTGGAGGCGCGGCAGGTCGGCCTGCGCGGCGATCGTCAGCGTGCCCCAGTTGGAGACCGGCACGCTCGTGCCGGCGATGGCGTCGACCGACCGTCCACCGACGTGGAGCCCGTTGATCGTCGTGCGGAGACGCCATCCGGACCCGTCCCCGTCCGCAGGCACGAGATCCGCGCGCAGCGAGTCGCCCGACAGGGCGCTCAATACGCTCCAGTGATGCGACACCGCGTGCGTGCCGCCCGGCGCGGAGGTGCGGACGCAACCAGCCCCGCCCGCCTGAGCGTTCGTGAGGTCGACCAGGTACTGCGCATCGTGGAACGTCGGCGCGTCTGCGCTCGTGGTCGCGGCGGCGGTGATCGCGGGGCCGAGCGTCGTCGGTTCGGTCGCGGCCGGCGGCACGATCGCGACGAGGCCCGCACCGACGCACGGCGCGGGCGCGACGTCGGCGGCGGCCACGGGAGCCACGACGAGCGCAGCGACGAAGGCGCACAGCGCCGTTTCGCGAACGCGCCTCACAGACTCATGATGCCCCAGCTTCAGGACTGAGGAACTCGGAAACGCGCGAGTGCGTCCAAGACGCGAAGAGGGACGCGGGCAACACCGTGTACATCGGCAGGCGCGGCCACATCCCCGAGCAGCAGACGTTCGACGGAACGCCAGAGCAGCTGCGTGCGCGCAACGCGCCAGCTCGCCCGGGGCCAGCGGTCGAGCGCCTGCTTCAGCTTCCACGACGCGCTGTGCAATCGCCCGACCGCGGCGTCGAGTGCGGCGGGGTACGCGTCGAGCTGCCCCGCGAGGATCGCGTCGGCAGCGAGCCGCGACGAGACGAAGCACTCGTACATGCCGTCGCCCGAGACCGGGTCGATCAGGCCGGCAGCGTCCCCGACGAGGAGTGCGCGATCGCCGGCGAGACGCGTCGCGCCGCGTCGCAGCGGTAGGCGGTGACCACGGAGGCTGCCGAGCTGCGCCGGATCGAGGTGGTGCGCCTCGCAGACGCGGGCGAGGTGCTCGCGAATGCGTGGCCCTTCGTCCTGCCATGCACCGACTCCGACGTTGACGTGATCGCCCTTTGGGAACACCCAGCCGTACCCGCCCGGGATGTCGGCGAGCTCGACGACCGCACGACGCGCGTAGCGATCGCGTTCGACCACGCCGTACGGGACGTTTCCCTCGTACGCGACGCCGTGGACGATGCCGCCGCCGAGCGCGAACGCCTTCGCCGTCGTGCCGTTGGCGCCGTCCGCACCGACGACGTAGTCGGCCGGCGCAGACGCCGCGTCGATCGTCGTTCCCTCCCGAACCTCGACCCCGCGCTCGCGGGCTGCGTCGAGCAGGAACGCGTCGAGCCGCCGGCGTTGCGTCATGCTGATCACGGGCGATCGGGCCTCGCGCACCACCGAGTCGCCGAAGCGGAACCGCAGCTCGACGAGATCGACCTGCTCCTCGACGACGGGCGACGGATCCACCGGGCAGTGCGCGAGCGCACGCGTCGTGATGCCGCCGCCGCACGGCTTGTCGCGGGGGAATGTCGCCTTGTCGACGAGCAGCACGCGTGCGCCGCCGTCGGCGAGCCGGATCGCCGTCGTCGACCCCGCGGGGCCGCCGCCGACCACGAGGGCGTCGAAGTTCTTCACGCGCCAGAGGCTACAATCCGCGCTCTCCCGGGGGTGTGCCCGAGCGGCCAAAGGGAACGGGCTGTAAACCCGTCGGCTCAGCCTACGGAGGTTCGAATCCTCCCGCCCCCATCATCAGGGAAACTTCCATATTCGGTTCCAACAATTCGGCACCGAATATGGCGGTTTCCCACGAGTCGATGCCGGCGCAGCGGATGGGAACCCGCCGAGCAACCCGTTTTGGAGCCGCTGGCCCGTCTACAGTTCAGGCGTGAAGCAGATCGCCACGCTGCGCGTCTCACAGGTGACAGCCAAGTACGGAGAACATGCCCCGATGGCGACCGCTTGCTGCAACGCTTGCCGGACCTGCGTACAGACGAACCTGGTCGGTATTGCAGTCGGCGCGGTAGCCGCGCTCGGCGTCGGCCTCCGCCGCGTCTTTACGCGACGCTGATTCTCGCGGCGGAAGCAACACGGAGCCTGCGAAGTCGGCAGCTGTCGCGAACAGCGCACGACCCGAGTTGCCGCAACTGCGGCATCGCCGCGACCGGCAGCTTCCGTTTCTTCGCCGCAAAGCTTTCGATCAGCTCCGCACCGGTTGCGTAGTGCTCGCGCACGTCGTGGTCATCCCGTGCCTCCTCGCTCAGGACACCGTCACGCACCGCAGCGTCGAGCGCCACCGCGGCCGCGTCGGCCATCCGGAACAGCGGTGAGCCGTCGATTTCGCACACGACTTGCCCGGCAGCCTCGACAACCGGGTCTGGCCGGATCACTTGCAGGTCGAAGATGAGCCCGCACGGCTCGACCGCTCCGATCATGTTGCGCAGGACGTACACGACGTCCTCGGGATCCACTCATCAGAGTGACCACGAAAAGAGGGCGATTTCGAACGCGTGTCGTTCGATTTCGATCTCCTTTCCAGACGCAACGCGGTAGTCGATCCGCTCCGCCAGTTCTGCTGGGAGCGACTGGCGCGCCCGCTCGACCCCATCCCCGTCGATGTCGAAAGCAAGCACGTGCGCCGCTTCACGAGCGATGGAGACGGTGAGTCGGCCATCGCCGCAGCCGAACTCGAGCACGCGCCGAGCCCGGAAGTCGCCGAGCCGACGCAGCGCGGCGAGATGCGCCCCTTCTGGATCGAGCACGGGCGTCATCTCTCGTCTGCCTTGTATGCCTTCAGCGTCGTGCCGCGGGCACCGAACTTCTGCGCCTTACGACGGGTGTCCTCGAACTTCGAGCGAGCGTACGTATCGACGAGCTGTCCGGTCTCGATTCGCTCGAAGCCGTGTCGTTCTAGGAGCTTCGCATACGCTGCTTCCAGCAGCGCACCGGCAATTCAGCCGGTCCAGAGATCGATGTTGCGGCGGCCTTCCGCGCTCACGGGGTTCTGGATCGTCACGTCGGCAATCTGAATGCGCCCGCCGGGTGTGAGCACGCGGTACAGCTCGGCGAACACGGCGTCCTTGTCGGGGATCAAGTCGATCACGCCGTTCGAGATCACGACGTCAAAGCTCCCATCGGGGAACGGCAAGTGCTCGGCCTCGCTCTCGACGAACTCGACGTTGGAGACGCCCGTCTCCGCGGCGGCGCCCCGCGCTTTGCTGAGCATCGCCGGCGTCATGTCAATGCCGATAACGCTGCCGGTTGGCCCGACCATCTGGGCGGCGATCAGCGAGTCAGTGCCGGCACCGGATCCGAGGTCGAGCACCCGCTCACCTTCGGCGAGCCGTCCCATCGTCCACGGATTAGCAACACCGGCGAACGACTCGACCGCCGCCTCGGGCACGTTGTCGAGCTCTCTCGGGTAGTCCAGGTCTTCAGCCCAGGCGCGGCCGGTCGGGAAGATGAACTCCGTCTGCGGCTGCTCGGAAACGGACGCGTAGGTCTTCTTGATCTCACTCTTCAGTAGCTCGACATCGATCGCAACTTCGACAGCCATCGGGCCTCCTAGAGATTCGGGGGTCTCGATTCGATCTCGCTCCGCCAGCAACTACCTTAAGACCTCACGCGGCCGAAAACGTGAGGTTGTCTAGCCGCGCTTGGGCCTGCTTGGCGGAGACGATGTTCCCCTTCTGTTGGTAGAGGCTGAGAGCCTGCTCGTACGCCTCCGCAGCGCCGGCGGAATCGCCCACAAGCGCGGTCACCTCCGCAAGGTCGGAGTAGGCATCGGCTTGCTCATGGAGCATGTCGGTCTCGAGCGCCATCTCGACGGCGTGCCGCGCCAGCCGCACCGCCTCCTCGGTGCGACCGCGTTTCGCCGCGACGAGCGCCTTGGCCTCGCGCCACAAGACCTGGGTCATCGCGTCGTCTTCGGCGCCGAGCTCGCGTCCCCGCTCCGCCCACGCCTCGGCCTCATCGAGGCGGCCCAGCTCACAGAGGATGCGGGCCAGCTTCGCGGCGTAGGTCGAGAGGACGCCCAGATCTCCGTCTTCCTCGAGCGCTTTGCATCCAGACTCGCCCACGGCGGCTGCAACAGCCAGGTCGCCTGCGAGCTCCTCCACCTCCATGCAGGCGAGGTCGGTGTGAGCAAGCCTCATCGTCGAGAGCCCCTGGTCGACCTGCTCCTCACGCAGCGCCACGAGTGCCTCCCGCGCCTCGGCGAGTTGGCCGGTTGCCGCGAGGGCCCGTGCATACCCGAAGCGCACGAAGCGGTTCCGCCGCTCGTCCGGATCAAGACTCTCGATCCAGGCGAGGAGCTCCGGGAAAGGCGTGGTGCCGTGGACGCGGCCGCTCGTCTGCCAGCCCCTGACGTTGACCGAGAATCCGACCTGTCGAGCGCGCTCCGCAGCGTCGCTGTACGCCTCCACCATCGCGTCGAGGCGCCCACGGATACTCGCGATCTGACCCCTGGCGCGAGCGACCACGTAGAGACCGAACTCGTTCCCTGCCTCCGTGAACTCCGGCTCCGCTTCGGCGACCAGAGCATCGAGCCGCTCGGTCGCGCCCTCGGGTTCACGGGCGGTGAGCATCGTCAGCTCCAGGAGCCGCGCACAGAGGAGCGCCGCTCGGTCTGTCGCGGCGTCGGCACGCGCGGCGAGCTCGCGAATCCGCTCCATTGCCTCGTCTCCCTGGCCGCCCCAGAAGAGCCCGTCGGCCAGATGGAAGGCGACAACGACATCGACCTCGTCGCCGGCGAGCTCGAGCGCCCGGGCGTAGGCGCGCACCGCCCCATCGTTGTTCAGGCGGAATGAAAGGCGGTCCCCGGTCGCCCGCATGCGCTCCCGTGCCGCCCTGACGATTTCCGGATCAGGCGGAAGGCCGAGCTCGTTCCGATAGCGGCAGGCCTCGTCATAGTGGTACGCGAGGATCTCGTCGAGCTCGACGAGCGATTCGCCGTGCTTCTCCAGCCAGCGCCCGAACGCGGCGTGGAGGTCGGCACGGACGCTCTTGGGCAACGCGTCGTAAGCGGCGTCGCGGATCAGCAAGTGCCGGAAGCGGAAGCCGTCGTCGCCGGGAAGTTGACTGCGGTCGGGTCGGATGAGCTGCCTGCGCACGAGTGCGGCGAGCCGCGGTGTGACGTGTTCCTCGTCGGCGAGCGCCTGAACCGCGCCGCGGTGGAAGATCTCGCCTTCGATCGCACCGCGCTCGAGTACCGCGCGCTCGGGCCGCTCGAGCTGGTCGAGCCGAGCTGCAAGCAGCGCCTGTAACGTCGGCGGCACTACCACTTCGCCCTCGGTCTCCGCGACCATCGCGACCATCTCATGCACGAACAGCGGATTGCCGCCGGCGGTGTGCAAGATCCGCGCTCTCAGCTCGGTTGCGATCGACTGCGGAATGAGCTGTTCGACCGCCTCTTCCGGGAGCGGATCGAGCCGCAGCGTTATCGGCCAACCCGGTCGTGCGTCGAGCAGTTCGGGTCGCGCCATGCAGACCAGTAGCAGCGGCACGCCAGCGGAGAAGAGTGCGACGTGCTCGATGAGGTCGAGGAACGCCGCTTCGCCCCACTGAACGTCGTCGAAGACGACGACGAGCGGCCCCTCGGTCCCGGCCTGCTCGAGCGTCTTCCGGAAGGCCCAGGCGATCTCGTCGGCCGAAGTCGGAGCGTTGGACTCGCCGAGCAGAGAACGGATCGCAGAAGCAGCGTTTGCCTGCACCGGAACGACCGCGAGTTGCTTCACCACCTCGACGACTGGCCAGTAGCCGACGCCTTCGCCGTATGGGAGGCAACGTCCGCGAGCGATGCGTGTGTCAAGCGAGGCAAGAAGCTCGCTGACGAGGCGTGACTTCCCCACTCCGGCCTCACCGAGAACGGTCACGAGTTCGCAACGCGGCTCGCCGACTACGCCTCGCCACGCGCCGAGCAGCGTCTCGCGCTCGCGCTCCCGCCCAACGAGCGCCGCGTCGTGAGCACGTTCGGGCGGATCGCGCACGGCAATGAGGCGGAACGCAGTCACCGGTTCGGACTTCCCTTTCAATGCAAGCGGTTCGCACGTCTCGACCTCGACCGCGCCGCGGACAAGGGCAAGCGTGGACTCCCCGACGAGGACCTCGCCGGGCGCGGCGGCCTGCTCCAGCCGCGCCGCGACATTGACCGCGTCACCCGTCGCCAGCCGCTCCTCCGTCCCGGTAACGACCTCTCCCGTCATGACCCCGATGCGGCCCGTGATCCCCAGCTCCGGTAACGCGTCTCGCATCTCCGCAGCAGCGCGCACGGCGCGGAGCGCGTCGTCCTCATGCGATTGCGGGATGCCGAAGACCGCCATCACCGCATCGCCGATGAACTTCTCGACCGTGCCACCGTGCCGTTCGACGATGACCTTCATCCGCTCGAAGTAGCGGGCGAGGAGAGCACGGAGCGGCTCCGGATCGAGCGACTCGCCCAGTGCAGTCGAACCGGTCAGGTCGCAGAAGAGAACGGTGACCGTCTTTCGCACCTCGCTCGGTTCGACCGTCGCCACGGGCGCTCCACACGCCTCGCAGAAGCGAGCGCCCGGCCCAACCGCGTGTCCGCACGCGGAGCAGAACGCCATCCATGCAAGCTTGCCTCAGTTGGACGACAAAAGAAAGCTCAGAGTTCCCGATGGTGGCGTTGCCGTCTCGGGCGAGGTGCCTCGACCACGGTCGAGTCAATGGCTCCGATCTTGCTGCTGCTGATCGCAGCCACCGCGGACGTAAAGCGGGCGCCCTGAACGGAAGACCGCGAGCGGTGTTGTCCAGCCGTTCTCCTGGATTGCCGCCCGTCGCGCTGACTGACCCGACCGCTCGGACTTCACAGACGCCATCGTCGCTTTCCTAGCGGCGAGTCGACCAGTACCGGCGCCTGATTCATACTCGTCTGTGTGAGTGAAGCAATCCGCGCGACGCTGCTCGAGACCGGCTGGACGGCCCTGCGCGGCGGCGAGTGGAACGACGCTAGAGCCGCCTTCGAGGAGTCCTTGAGCCAAGGCGAGACGCCGGAGGCGCTCGAGGGCATGGGCTGGGTCGGCCACATGCTGGGCGACGACCGGCTCACCTTCGACGCTCGAGAATGCGCCTACCGCCTGTACATCGAGCGCGGCGACAGGAGCTCGGCGGCGCGCATCGCCGCCTACCTCGCCGCCGACGCTCTCATGTTCCGCGGAGAGCCAGCGGTAGCCAATGGCTGGCTGCAGCGCGCGCACAGCCTGATCGACGACCTCGAACCCTGTGTCGATCACGGGTGGCTCGCCATCCATGAGGGGCACATTGCGGTTTCGCTCGACGAGGACACGGCCAAGGCCCGACAACTGGCCGCGCGCGCCGTCGAGATCGGTCGCATGTTCGGGACTCCGGAACTCGAGATGCTTGGGCTCGGCCTCGAGGGACGCGCCCTTGTCAGTGACGGCGAGCTCGCAGAAGGGATGGGACGTCTCGACGAGGCGACGACTGTGGCGCTCGCCGGAGAGGCGCGTCTCCTCTACTGCGTAGCGTGGGCGTGCTGCTATCTGATCTCCGCTTGCGAACGAGTGCGCGACTTCGACCGCGCCGCCCAGTGGTGCGAGCGTGTGGGCGAGTTCTGCAGTCAGCACGACATCTTCTTGCTCAACACGTGCCGGGCGCACTACGCGAGCGTGCTCAGCTGGCAAGGCCGCTGGGACGAAGCAGAGAGCCAGCTCACCGCAGCTGTCGGCGGACTGCAAGCATCGCGACCTCCGATGGTTGGCGACGCAATCGCTCGGCTCGGCGAGCTCCGGCGACGACAAGGCCGTCCGGCGGAGGCGGCGGAGCTCTTCGCACGCAGCGAGTCGCACACGATCTCGCTGCTCGGCCGCGCTGCCATGGCGCTCGACCGCGATCAGCCTGCCGAGGCTGCAGAGCTGGCCGACCGCTATCTCCGTCGGTTCCACGACCGTGGGAGGGTCGAGCGAAGCGTCGGTCTCGAGATGGCGATCAGGGCACACGCTCGGCTCCACGAGGACGAAAGCGCAGCCGAGGCCCTGAGCGAGCTCCGCGAGATCGCAGCGCGAGCGCGCACACGGCCGATCCTCGCCGCGGTCCGCTCCGCCGAAGGAGTACTTGCTGCGTCGCGCGGTGACCACGACGCAGCTCGACGGTCTTTCGAGGATGCACTCGACCTGCTCGCCGCCTGCAATGCCCCCTTTGACGCTGGCCGCGTGCGACTCGACCTCGCCGCGACGCTCGAGGCGCTGGGCCGTCCCGATCAGGCACAGCGGGAGTTCGAGGTCGCGATCGAGAACTTCCGCGAGATCGGAGCCGATGGAGAGACCACCCGCGCCGAAGCGATGCTCGAGACGCTTCGCAAGACGAGCGCGACGCCTCTAATCGAAACAGCGCCCGGCCCGCTCGCCGGTTTGAGTCGGCGCGAGTTAGAGGTGCTCGACCTCGTCTCTCGCGGGCTCACGAACCGCGACATAGCCGAACGCCTCGTCCTTAGCGAACACACCGCAAACCGCCACGTCGCGAACATCCTTCGGAAGCTCGGGTTGAGCTCGCGAGCCGCCGCTGCCTCACTCGCCGGGCGCTCGGGACTAGGGGGATAGCACGATCTAGCCATTCGGGCCCGCGCCCGTAAGTTGGCTTGTTTCCGCGAAGTCGCCGGCGCGCCTCGGTCGTACGGTGCCTCGCGTCGCCACGAGGCGACGCACCTACGAAGGAGGGGACATGACGAGAAGGGCTCTGCTCTCTGTGGCGGCAGTCGTCGTGCTGATGCTGACAACCGCGACTCTCGCGACCGCAGACGACAACGGCCTCAGCGCCGCCCGCGCTGCGACCGCTCAGTTCCACCAACTCGACGCTGCGCAGGCAGCCGGCTACACCATCGAGGTTGCCGACCTGAACGGCTTCACCTGTATCGACGACATCGTCGGTCACACCGGCGCGATGGGCGTCCACTTCCTGAACCCGAGCCTCCTCGACGGCAACGTCAACGAGTCGACGCCGGAGCTCGTGATCTACGAGCCGACGACGACCGGCGGAATGCGGCTCGTGGCCGTCGAGTACATCGTGATCAAGGCTTCGTGGGAAGCCGCGCACCCCGGCGCATCGGCGCCGAGCCTCTTCGACCAGCCAATGGAGCTCGTGCCGGCAGGCAATCGCTACGGACTGCCCGACTTCTACGAGATTCACACCTGGATCTGGAAGGACAACCCGCTCGGTATGCACAACGACTGGAACCCGACCGTTACCTGCGCATACGCGTAGGGCGGCATTCCTAACGCGTTGAACGGGAGGAACGACAGTGCCGAATTCACCGAAGGTTGTAGTCAATCTCGCGACGGGTCTCGAAGACGCGGAGCGTGTCTTGGTCGCATTCCTCGTCGGCGGCGCGGCTGTCGAGCGCGGCAAGCAGGTGACGATGTTCTTGACGAAGGAAGCTGTTCGGCTCGCATTGCCAGGTCATGCCGAAGGCGTCGCGTGCGACGGCTGCCCGCCGCTCGCAAAGCTGTTCGCGCAGTTCGCGGACGGTGGGGGAAGCCTGCTCGTCTGCCCGATCTGCTTCAACGCGCGCAAGCTCGATCAGGGTGAGCTCGTCGCAAACGCGGAACTCGGCGGAGCAACGCCTCTCTGGGAATGGGTCGGCGAAGACCACGCAACGGTCTTCAGCTACTAGGAAAGGAAGAAAGAGATGAATCCTCAGAACAACCTCATTCGGTGGCTCATCCTTGCTTTGGCGCTTACGGCGTTTTCGGCTACTGCGGCGCAGGCAGGTACGCGGCCCAACGACCGCGCGGGGACGCTCGGCGTGGGGTGGCAGCGGTTCGCCGGCGACACCTCGGATGTCGTGTCTCGGTACCTGCGGAGTCACGGACTCCGTCCCAACGATCGCGCAGGTTCGCTTGGAGTCAACCGCGCAAATGTTCCTACGCCGGATGTATTCGAGCGATACGCAAGCGCCCATCCGTACGGCGTCGGGCTCTCAGCCGTGTCGGTTGCTGCCTCCGGATTCCGCTGGGACGACTATGGCGCGGGCGTCGGAACCGGAATCTTCGTCGTTCTACTGCTTGCGGGCGGTCTGCTCGCGACGCCCATCCGTCGCAGGCATCGCACCCAGCCAGCCATTGGCAGATGAAACCGTTACCGGTGGCCTATTCAGCCGCAGGCTTCGCAAGGGCGCTGGTGACCCGCGACTTCGAACGGCTGACCGCCATGCTCGCGGCTGATGTGCGTATGCGAGCGTTGATCCCCCCTGGCTTCGTCGAGATCTCGGGCGCTGACGCCGCAGCGGCGAAGTTCGCGTCGTGGTTCGGTGATGCAGAGGAGGTCGAGCTCATCCGCTCAGGAAGCGACCGGTTCGCCGATCGGCTCCATGTCTTCTACCGGCTTCGGGTCAGAAAACCGGGCGACTTTCCGAGGCTCGTGGAGCAGCACCTTTTCTGCGCCTTGGACGACGGTCGCCTCAACAGCATCGATCTCGTCTGCGCTGGATTCCGACCCGAGGGAGGTTGGATAATGCACCAGCCAAGGTCTTAGGATCGCTCTTGGCGGGCTGCACGTACGAGGTCAAGGAGGCGGACATGGCAGGTGTCGAGGTAGGAGACTTCGGTTCGCCCGACGAAACTCGGACGCCGGACAAGACGACGGTCGAGATCGTTCGGATGGGCAGGGTCGCCGCGTCGCGCATGCGACTGGAGCCGGGGTGGAGATGGTCGGAGTGCATCAAGCCCATCGCGGGCGGCGAAAGCTGCCAAGCCCACCACGTCGGTCTGCTTCAGTCAGGGACGATGCGCGTCCTTCACGACGACGGGACCGAGGAGGAGATCCATGCTGGTCAGTCATACGTGATCGAGCCAGGGCACGATGCGTGGGTAGTCGGCGACGACCCTGTCATCGGGTTCGAGTTTGACTCGCGGACGGCCGAGGAGTACGCGAAGGGTTAAGCGTCGGTGCGTCCTCGCTGAGCATGCCGGCATCGAGGCGCGGATCGAGCCGCCAGAGGACTGGGTAGATGCCAACCCGGACGCCGTGACCCAGTTTTTGGAAACGGCGCCGGTTGTCACCGTCCCATCTATCTCAGGAAACATTCGGTTCAAGCCTCGAGCCGCCCGGGACGCTCGGTTTGGACCGGCGGAGATGGAGAAAAGGCGTTCAGAATGCCATCCCCATAGGAGGTGCTCCATGGGCACGAAGATCGTCGACGTAATGACAAAGCATCCCCGCGCTGTCGAAGCGGACACCTCGGTCCGAGAGGCTGCGCGGCTCATGGAAGGTGACGATGTCGGATCGCTCCCCGTCGTCGACAAGGACGGTGCGGCGCGCCTGATAGGCGTCCTCACAGACCGTGACATCGCGCTGCGCGTCGTTGCGGCCGGACTCGACCCGGAGACGACACCCGTCAGCGACGTCGCATCACGCGAGGTGGTGACCGTGACGCCGGACGACGACCTTGACGACGCGCTGACGCGGATGGCCCGGGCTCAGGTTCGCCGGCTTCCGGTCGTCATCGCCGAAGGAGAGCTCGTCGGGATCCTCAGCCAAGCCGACCTGCCTCGTCTGACGAAAGAGAAGAACGTCGGCGAAGTCATCGGCGCGATCTCTCGCCCGCCACGGGGGCCGCGCATCAGCGGCGGCGATCTTGCCCAGCCCGAGCCGCACGACCCCACCGCGGGGACATCCGATAGGAGCGAGTCCGGCCAGTAAGCGCCGATCCCAGACCTATCAAGGGTTCCACGCGACGTGACGATAAGAACGAGGTGCGGCGCATGGGTCGTCAGGTCTGGCGGAACGCCCCGTTCGTCCTGGGCGTGCTCGGTTTCGCGGTGCTCGCGCTCCAGATCGAGACGGGGCTCGGCGGCGCCTGGCTCGCCAACGTCGACAACAAGTTCACCTACGACGCGATTCTCGTCCTCGCGGCGCTGAACTGCTTCCTCTGCGCCCGCGGCCGTCCCGACCGCGCGGTGTGGATGTGGGTCGGCGTGGCGATCGCCGCCTGGACGGCCGGCGACATCTACTACACGGTCTTTCTCGACGGGAAAGCGGTCGTGCCGTTCCCATCGCTCTCTGATGCCGGCTACCTCCTCTTCTATCCGCCGGTCTATATCGCGCTCGTCGTGCTCTTCCACAAGGAGGTGCGCGGGATCGTCCGGAGCCTCTGGCTCGACGGCGTCATCGCTGCGCTGACGACGGCCGCGCTCGCGGCGAGTGTCGTCTACGCGATCGTCGAGCGCTCGCTCGACGGGAGCGGCGAGACGGCGGCCGCAGTCGCGACGAACCTTGCGTATCCACTCGGCGACATACTCGTGCTCGGAATCGTCGTCGGCGCCGTCGCGCTCTCCGGCTGGCGGTTCTCCGCGAAGTGGCTCGTCTTCGGCGGCGGCCTCCTGGTGTTCGCGGTCTGCGACAGCGTCTATCTCGTCCAGATCGCGCAGAACACCTACGAGTACGGCACGTGGCTCGACCTCGGGTGGCCGGCCGGCATGCTGCTGATCGCCGCCGCCGGAACGCTGCCGTCTCGGCGCGTGCGCGCGGCTCAACTGGACGGCGTTCGGCTGATCCTCGTCCCGGGGCTCTTCGGCTCGATCGCACTGGTGCTCGAGGTCGTCGACCACTTCCAGCCGCTGAACACCCTCGGGATCACGCTCGCGACGCTCGCCCTGGCCGCCGTGTTCGTGCGCATGGGGATGACATTCCTCGACTACCTGACGCTGCTCGACCGTACGCGGCACGAGTCGAAGACCGATCTGCTGACAGGGCTCTGGAACCGCCGCGCCCTCGTCGGCGATCTCGACGAGACGATCGACTCCGAGACGAAGTCGGTGCTGATGCTGTTCGACCTGAACGGCTTCAAGTCGTACAACGACCGCTTCGGTCATCCGGCAGGCGATGCGCTGCTCGCCCGCCTCGGGGAGCGGCTTCAGGGTGGGCTTCCCGCAGATGGACGTGCGTATCGGCTGGGCGGGGACGAATTCTGCGTGCTGGTCCGCGTCGACGAGACGAAGATGGCCGACGTCGTCGCCGAGACGACCGCGAACCTCACCGAGGAAGGCGAGGGCTTCAGGATCACGTCGTCGGTCGGGATCGTCGTGCTGCCCGAAGAGGCGACGGACACGACCGAGGCGTTGAAGATCGTCGACCGCCGGATGTACCGGCACAAGGGCGGCGACCGCCCGGCCGGCGCCGAGGGTCGTGGCGCGCTGCTCGGTGTGCTCGAGGCACGCGACGCCGTCCTGGCGGCGCACACGAACGAGGTCGTGCGGCTCTCGCGTGCGATCGCGTCGCGCATGCCCTACGACTTCTCGATCGAGGCCGTCGTCTCGGTGGCGCAGTTGCACGACATCGGCAAGCTCGCCGTGCCGGATTCCATCCTGCTCAAACCCGGCCCGCTCGACGCCGGCGAGTGGGAAGTCGTCCGCCAGCACACGCTCGCAGGAGAGCGCATCGTCGGCCGCGTCCCCGGCCTCGACTCGGTCGCGGACGCCGTGCGCGCGTCACACGAGCGCTGGGACGGTCTCGGCTATCCCGACGGGCTCGCCGGCCACGACATTCCGCTGTCGGCGCGGATCGTCGCGGTCGCCGACTCGTACGCGGCGATGACGACGCCCGACCGGCCGTACCGCGAGCCGCTCTCCGCGGCCGAGGCGGAAGAAGAAGTGATCCGCTGCGCGGGCACCCAGTTCGACCCGGTCGTCGTCGAGGCGTTCCTCGCCGTGCTCGCGACCGAACGGGCGACCTCGGTCGCGGCGGCCTAGACGAGGATCGCGCAGCGGCGCGCGTCGCTCGGCAGCGGCGACGGGCCGACCTGCCACACCGTGTAGGACGCGCCGTCGTGGTCGACGGTCGTTCCGGCGGCGGGCGGTGGTGCATCGACCTCGGAGAGCTCGTATCCGGACGGCGAGCAGAGGAGTCTCGTGTGCGTCGTCGCCGCGCGCAGGGCGTCGTGATCGATCCCTGGGTGCTCCTCGATCGCGCGCAGCTTCGCCTCGAGCCCGTCGATGCGCGCCGCGAGCGCCGCCTGACGCTCGGCGAACGACGGGTCGAAGAGGGTCGCGCGGAGATTCTTGCGGTCAATCTGCGCCCCCCGCGCAAGCGAATACGCGGCCACGACTCCGGCTTCGTCGCCCGCGCGCGCGTTCCTTTTTCTGACGGGCCTAACGGCCCCAGATGTCGAGCTCGGCCTTGAGCGCGTCGATCCGCTTGTGCAGCGCGCGCCGTGCGTCCGAGATCTTCCGCTCCTTGACCTGCGTCGCCTCGTTCGGGAACGAGTCGAGCCGGTCGTGAAGCTGACGCCTGATCGCCGACACCTTGCGCTCCTGTTGCTCGAGCCGCTCGAGCTCGACAATCATCGCGTTGAAGTCAAAGAACGTCTGGGTCGCCATGTTCGTCGTATCGGCCCGCCTCCCGGCCCGACGATCCCTCGTTCGGGTGATGGCCGGCAACCCCTTCTCGGGGAGCCCGGCGGGCGACGGCGACCACGAACCACACGAGACTGGCGGCCAGCATCGCGACGTCGGCGATCCCGACCAGCACGCCCGTCGGGCCGTGGATCAGGAGGAGCGACGCGAGGGCGCCCGCGGCCGCGACCAGCGCGGCGAGCGTCGCCGCATACGCGCTCCAGCGGAGATACCAGGGCGTCGGCAGCGGTGCCAGGCCCCGGTCGAACCGGTCGAGAGCACGTTCGAGCTCCTCCAGCCGGTGCAACGTGCGTTGCGCGCGAAGCCGCTGCCCTCGCGCGCGTCGCTCGTCGAGCTCGGCCCGAGCCCGTTCGGCGAGCGAGACGAGGACGACGCGTCCGAGTGCGCGCCGCCCGCCCCCGGACCTCCCCTCGGCGGCCACGCTACGGCTCCTCCGGACGACGGAGCAGCGGCCGAATCGTCTCCTCGTGCTCGGCGATCTCGGCAC
>JAICUZ010000291.1 GCA_025935595.1 Burkholderiales bacterium | reverse complement strand
TCGTCCTGCCCAGCATGCTCGCGATCGTCGTGCTGATCACGCTGATCGTGGTCGTCGGCAACCTCGTCGTCGACGCGCTCTACGCGGTGCTCGACCCGCGCGTCGGCCTCCAGCAGGGCGAGCAGCGGACGAAGAGCCTCGTCGGCGGGGTCTTCTAGGCGACGACGCGGTACACCTGGAACACCTCGGCGTACTCGCGGTTCACATTGATGCCGTGCGTGCGCGCGACGTTCCAGATGTACTCGGCGTTCGCATAGCGGCGATGCTGCTGTGACGCGTACTTGTCGAGCGCGGCGACCTTGCGCTCGACGTGCCCTCGCTCCAGCCCGATGTAGGCCTGGTAGCTGAAGTCGAAGTTGTTCCACGGGATCTCGTAGCCGAAGATCGTCGTGCGCTTGAACGCGCGCAGCCCTTCGCTCGCGATCGTCTGGTGATCCTGGTGCACGTCGTGCAACGACGGCTGGAAGACGCAATCGGGCTGCCAGTCGTTCCAGATCTCGATCAGGAGCTCGAGGATCTCTTGCCGGTGATCGGGGAACGTGCGCACGTCGAAGTCGTGCACCGTCAGGTTCTCCGCAGGAATGCCGAGCTGGGCCGTCGCCTCGCGTACCTCGCGCGCGAGCGTGTCCGGCGCGAAGCCTTCCGGCAGGGACCGCGTCGCGATCGAGAACGCGACATACCGGACGTCGGCGCCCTGGTCGACGAGCCGCGCCATCGTCCCGCCGCACCCGAACTCGCCGTCGTCGGTGTGCGGGGCGAGCACGAGCGCACGGCGGATCCCCTCGATCACGCCGGCACCTCCACGAGTCGGCGCGGCGCGACGACGATCAGCGCGAGCAGGCCCCAGAACGCCGGGTCCTCGAAGAGTGCGTTGTAGAAGAGGCAATGCACGAGAATCGCGACCAAGGCTAGACCGAACGCGAGACGTGCGGCACCGTCGAAGGTCGGAACGATCCGCCGGAACGCCGTGAAGAGGGCCACGGCGACGAGCCACGCGAACAGCAGCAGGCCCGGAAGCCCCAGCTCCGCCGCCACGGTCACCGGCGTCGTGTGCGAGGCGGCCGCCTTCGGTTCCTTGCCGCGGAGGTGCGCGAGATCGCTGTACGCGCGCCGGAAGCCGCCGACGCCGACGCCGGCCACCGGGTGGTGGACGGCGACCTTGATGCCCTTCGAGACGAGCGTCGAGCGCCCGCTCGTCACGTGCGACAGCGACGCACGGTGGCGGACGGCCGGCGAGACCACGATCGCGACGATCACGACGACGATCCCGGCCGCCACGAGCAGCAGGCCGGCCCGCCGCCAGGCGACGATGCCTCCGACCACGATCGCTGCGCTCAACGCGACGAAGCTCGACTGCGAGAACGACGGCAGGAGACCGGCCCACGTGATCCCGATCGTGAGGACGACCGCGACGCGCCACAGCGGATCGCCCCGCCGGAGCAGCACGACGACGAGGCTCGCGACGATGGCGATCACGAGGAAGCGTCCGTAGATCGACGGGTCGTAGAACACCGAGTTGACGCGGTAGAACCACCCGCTCGGTGCGTACGCGTTGTCGACTTTCACCTTCGGGTTCCAGAAGATGTTGCGGGTCTCGTACTGGACGATCCCGATCACCGCGAACACAAGCGCCATCGCCGCGAGCTGGACGTACAGCGTCAGCGCCCAGGCACGCGACCACTGCAGGCGCGCGAGCGCGACCGCGAGGAGCCCGAACGGGAGCACGAAGAACAGCAGCTCGATCGCGCCCTGGCGCACGTCCTTCGTCCAGAGGAACGTCAGTCCCTCCCATGCGACGAAGAGCGCGAGCGGGTTCGCGAGCGGCCCGAGCTCGCGCGAGCGTTCGCCGTCGCCGAACAGCTCCCATGCGAGCGCGATCGCCGCCACGGCGACGACGCCGTAGAGCGGCAGCAGCAGGTTCGCCTGCGTCGAGCCGACGTGGACCGGGATGCGGGCCGGCGCGCAGGCGAGCGTCGCGAGTGCGAGCAACCACGGGACGCGCACGACGAGCGCACCGCCTGCCGCGGCTGCGATCAGCCCCAGAACCGCCGCCGCAGCGAGCAGGCGGTGGTGCCCGTGCGGTGCGAGGTAGACGACGAGGCCGGCGCAGCCGACGGCCCAACCGCCCAGACCGGCCAGGCGAAGGTCGCGGCGGTGCGCCGCCAGCAGCGTCGCCAGGCCGAGCGCGCCGAGCGCGCCCGCGACCTGCGCCGCACCGCCGTTCACGCGGCCACCACCGAACAGACCGCGGTGTGACTCCCGACCGAGACGTACAGGCGGTACACGCCAGCAGACTGCGGCGCGCGCAGGTGGAGCGTGCCGCGGGGAAGCGTCCCACGGCGACCGTGGAGGAGCCAGTCGACACGCGGCGCGTCCGTCGACACGCGCAAGGCGAACTTGCCCCCGGGGCGAACCACGACGCGCGTCCGCGCGAGCGTGAGGTATCGCACCTGCCCGATCGCGAACGGCACGCCGGTCGACTGATTGCCTGCCCGATCACGCGCCGCGATCGCAAGGACGTAGCGGCCCGGCGGCAGCGACTTCGTCGAGCCCGGGGCCTTGCCGTTCCAGATGAGCGTCCCCTTTTGCTTCTGGCCGTTCGTGTAGACGACCTGCTTGCCGCGCAGGAGCAGGATCGCGTGCGCCGGCTCGCTCACCTCATACGGAATCCGGAATGCATCCGCGTGGCCGTCGCCGTCCGGCGAGATGATCGGGTACTTCGTCGCCGCCCGAGCGACGATGTGCGGGGGCGACGTGTCGACGGTGATGTCGCTCGGCATGACGATCGTGCGATGCGAGCGCTCGAGTTTCACGACCGCGCGGTAGGTGCCGTCGGGCACACCGACGCCGGAGGGTGTGAAGGAATCCCAGACGAGCTGCACGAGCTCGGCCGGCCGCACGCTGCGATGGACGAGCAGCGAATCGACCTTGTTGCCGTCCGAGTCCTGGATCCAGACGTCGATGTTCTCGCTCTTGCGCACGTGGAACCGGATGTGCGCCACCTTCTTCGCGAGGTCCTTGCCGTCAGGCGAGAAGACCTGAGCCTGTTGGGTGCCGTAGATCGGCGACCGCTCGAGCTTCGCGCGCTCGGTCAGCGCAAACGCTGCCGCGGTGGCCGCAAGCAGGGCGATGACGAGAGCCGTCGGCAGGACGCGGGCCACGCCCGCGCGATTCTACGCTGGGTCGCCGGCGGGGACGCGGCGCGTCTTCAGCGTCACCACGCCCCAGGCAACGAGAGCGACGGTGCCGAGAACGACGCCGACGAGGATGATCGAGTCGGCGGCCGGGGTCTTGACGAGCTTGATGCCGGAAAGCACAAGCACGAACGCGAAGACGACCCGGAGTGCCCG
>JAICUZ010000188.1 GCA_025935595.1 Burkholderiales bacterium | reverse complement strand
CGCCAGCGCGGTCGCGAAGCGGTCCTGTGCCTTCCGGGCCGCGGCCGCCGCCACCGGGTCGCCGTTCTGAACGACGACGAACGCGAAGCGATCGCGGACGTAGCCCGACAAGGCCGATGCCTCGTTCGTGGTGCCGGTCTTCGCGCGCACCACTCCGGCGGCCGCCGTCTTGTTGAGGCGATGCTCGAGCGTGCCTTGCTCGCCGGCCGCGGGCAGCGCAGACCAGAACGCGGTCTTGAGAAGTGGGTCGCTCCACGCAGTCGTGAGGATCCGCGCGATCGCGGTCGCGGTGAGCCGGTCGCGCAGCGACAGGCCGGACCCGTCCGCGATCACGACACCGGCGAGCGGGACGTTCGCCTCGGCGAGGATTCCGCGGACGACCGCCGCACCGGCCGCCGTCGTACCGCCGGTGCCCGTCTCGGCGCCGAGATCCTTGAGCAGCATCTCGGCGCGGAAGTTGTCGCTGTCGCGATCCATGACGGCGATCACGTTGCGCAGCGTCGCCGACTCGCTCGTCGCGAGCACTGCGGCAGTCGCCGGCGCGCGGCCGACACCGACCGGCCCGGTCGTCACGCCGTAGCCGCGCAAGAGCCGGCGGAACGTCCCCGCCGCTGCCAGGGCCGGGTTGAGAGCCGTGTGCCCGTCGTAGACCGCGCGGTCGACGACGAGCGCGGAGAGCGGTGGGCACTCGTAGAGCAGGTACCCGAGCTTCCAGCCCGGGGCGGCTCGCCTCGCGTCGAACCAGCTCTCGTCGCCGTAGAGGCGTCCGGCGATGCGCGTGATGCCGGACGCGGCGATCGTCTCCGCAAGGCGTCCGAGCCTCGCGCTCGTCAGCGTCGGGTCCCCGAACCCCTTGAGGAAGAGATCGCCGCGCCACACGGTCCCGTCCTGCGTCCCGCGGCCCAGCACCTCCGTCTTGAACCGGTACGAGAGGCCGAGCTGCTTGAGCGCCGCGAACGTGATCGGAAGCTTCTCGTTCGACGCCGGAGCAAGCGAGAGATCGGCGTTGCGTGCGAACACGACACCGTCGGAGTCGAGGTCGACGGCGAGCGCGGAGGACGTCGCCCACAAGTTGCCGCGGACAGCGAGTGCGTTCGCCAGTCGCGTCGACAGGGAAACGTCGCCGGCGAGCGCGTGCTGCGAGAGCGCGAGCGCCAGGGCGACGAGCACGAGACCCCGTTTCACCTGCGCATTGTGCCCGGGCGATCCGACGGCTGGGTCCCGGTTCAGCGGAAGATGGGACTTCCGGCCCTTGCCCGGAAGCAGCCGCTCGGCGAAGAATCGTCGAAGCCGCATGACCGAGCTCCTGCAAGCAATTCAGACGATGATCTCGTCGGAAACAGACGACCTTGCGCAGATCGAGCGCACGCTGACGGACGGGTACGCCCACGCGCTCGAGCTCGAGGGAGAGAAGCTGCGTCTGGAGAAGCGGGTCACCGAGATCACGCAGCGGATCGATCACGGCGACAGTGTCGAGCACGCTCGCGAGCTCGCGTCGCTCGCGAAGAGCATCGACGGCAAGCAGGGTGCGCTCGCCCGCCTGCGCGCGCAGCTGGCCGAGCTGCGCCACTACGCCGACCGCGTTCGTTCCTGAACGGGCCTGGCGCTAGACGATTCCCGAACGCACTGCGAAGACCGCAGCCTGGATGCGGTTCTCGATCTGCAGCTTCATCAGGATGTTCGAGATGTGGTTCTTGACCGTCTTCGGGCTGATGTGGAGCTCGCCCGCGATCATCGCGTTGTCCTTGCCGTTCGCGATCAGCTTGAGCACCTCGATCTCCCGCACGGAGAGCTCCGACTGGATCACCTCGGCCTCACGCCCCGACGCGCTCGAGGCCCGCACACGCTGCAGCACCTTCGACGCGATCGCCGGCGACACGAGCGACTCACCGATCGCTGCCGACCGGATGCCGTGCAGCAGATCGGTGATCGATGCGTCCTTCAGGAGGTAGCCGCAGGCTCCGGCGAGGATCGCGTCCATCACGTCCGCGTCCTGATCCGAGATGGTGAGGACGAGGACACGCGTCAACGGCGCGATCATCGAGATCTGGCGCGTTGCCTCGACGCCGCTGATGCCCGGCATGTTGAGGTCCATCACGACGACGTCGGGCGCGAGCTCGCGGACAGCTCGCAGCGCGTCCGTGCCGTTCGTGCACTCGCCGATGATCTGCAGGCCTTGGTCCTCGAGCAGGTTGCGGAGGCCTGCGCGAAAGAGGTCGTGGTCGTCGACGAGCAGGACGCGCGGTTCGGTGAGCTGCGCTTCGGGTTCCGTCTTGGTCACCAAGAGCCTGTCTGGGCGAAGGGACAGGACGGCGAAGTGTATCCGGCCTAGTGAAGGATGACCGTCACCGAGCGCCGGCCCCACGCGTTCGCTTGCGCGACCGTCGGGAACCAGAGATCGACGACCGTCCCGCGGACCGAGCCGCCCACGTCCGCAGCAACCGCTTCGCCGTAGCCGGGCACGGTCATGTGCGTCCCGAGCGGGATCACCGACGGATCGACTGCAGCGACGCCCCAACCGACGGGCAGGCCTGTCGACGTCGTCCCGCCGAGTGCGTAGCCCGTCGCGACGACGGTGAGCGCGCGGCCTGCTGTGACCGTTTTCGTCTGAACGACGGACGTCGTCGCTTCGCTCACAGGCGCCGACTCGGCCGTGGCCACGGCGCTTCGCGCCTGCGCCGCCTGTGCGCTCGCGACTGCCGATGCGATTGCGCTGCGCGTCATCCGGTGCTGCGCGGCGAGCGAGCTGATGTACGCCGCGCGTTGTGCACGCGTCTGCGCCAGGGCGGTCGCCGATGCCTGGGCGGCGCGCGTCGCTCGCGCGAGCTCGGATTCCTGGCGGGCGAGGTTGCTCGCGGCGGTGGCGAGCTGGGCTTTTGCGGAGGTGAGCGCGGCGAGATCGTCCTGGCCCTCCTGTGACATGCGCGACAGGTTGTCGAGATTCGTCATCGCGTCGTCGAGGTTCTTCGAGCCGAAGAGGATCTCGATCGGCTCGACGTCTCCCTGCTCGTACAACGTGCGCAGCCGCTGCGCGAGCGAACGCTGGGCGATGATCGTGCTGTGACGCGCGATGCGAATCTGCAACTGCAGCACGCGGCGTGCCTCCGCCAGCGATTGCGCCCGCGCGTGGAGGTTCTGGAGCTGCGCATCCGCGACCGCGAGGCGATGATCCAGCGCATAGACACTGAGCGCCGCAGAGCGCGAGCGAGCCTCGATCTGCGCGTCATGCGCGCGCAGCGAGGCGATGTGATGGGTCGCGGTCGCACCGCCGAGGGCCGGTGCCACCAATACTGCTGATGCGAGGGCGGCAAACGGCAAGAGCCGCCGCCGCGGCGTGTGTGCCTGCCCAAGCACGAGGGGCGGACCGTACCACAGTTGGCGAGGAGGAAGCCGCGTCCGACCGTAGAAAACGGCACGTTTGCGCAGTTAGTGGATTGACGGTCGTCCGTGGACCTTGGTACGCTCCCGCCTCGTGACGCGCCGGCCCCTACCGGTGCGCCCGTCCCGTCCCCGGTCCGGGGGTTGTCATTCGTAGGCTGGGGCAGGCGCCGTACGTTCTTGCCGGGATCTGCGTGGCCCTTTTGGCCGCAGTCCCCGCTTTCGCCGATCCGTCGATCTCGTCGAAGCGCGCGCAGGCGCAGCAAGTCATGGGGCAGCTCGGGCAGCTCTCCGACTCGCTCGAGCGCGCGAGGTCGCAATACGACGCGGCGAACGCGAAACTGGCACAGATTCAGCGCGATCTGCGCGAGAACGGTCGTGAGCTTCGCGTCGCGAAGCACAACCTGAAAGTCGGGCAGCGCACGATCGCGCAGCGTCTCGTCGCGCTCTACACGTCCGATCAGGAGTCGACGCTCGAAGTCGTGCTTGGTGCGAACAGCCTCGACGACATGATCACGCGTATCGACAACGCGAGGTCGGTGACCCAGGCGGACACCGATGTGCTCGCCGAGGTGAAGCACTTCCGCGCTGCGGTGAAGCACAGCGGCGACGTGCTCAAGCGCGCGCATCAGCAACAGGCGCAGGTGGTCGCGGCGCGCGCTGCGGCGAAACGCGACATCGAGACGAAGATCGCGCAGCAGCAGAGGTTGTACTCATCGCTCAAGGGCGAGATCGCGAAGCTCGTCGCGGAGCAGGCTGCCCACCAGCGCGCACTCGCCGCTGCGGCGAGAGAGCGGCTGCGCGAACTGCATGCCTCGGCGATCCAGCAGGCGTCCTCGACGGTGGTCGGAGCCTCGGCGATCACACCGTCGTCCGACACGGTCGTCGCCCCGCCTCCGACGCACGGCGGCGTCGTGCAGTACGCGATGTCGCAGCTGAACACGCCGTACGTCTGGGGCGGCGGTGCGCCGGGCGGCTTCGACTGCTCGGGTCTCGTGATGTGGGCGTACGCGCAGGTCGGCGTCTCGCTACCGCACTCCTCGTATGCGCAGTACGGCTACGGCGTGCCGGTGTCGCGCGACCAGCTGCAGCCGGGCGACCTCGTCTTCTTCGACGGCCTCGGCCACGTCGGCATCTACATCGGCGGCGACCAGTTCGTGCACGCTCCCCACACCGGCGACGTCGTGAAGATCTCCAGCCTGAGCGAGTCGTGGTACGCAGCGACCTTCGTCGGCGCCCGCAGGATCCTCTAGGCGTACAGGTCCGCCACTTCGCTCGCGAAGTGGTCGATGATCACGTTCCGCTTCAACTTCAGCGTCGGTGTGACCTCGTCGTTGTCGGCCGAGAACTCGCGCGGCACGATCGTGAAGCGCTTGATCTGCTCGTAGCGTGACCGCTCGGCGTTTACCGCGTCGACCGCCTCTTGCACCGCGCTCCGCGCCGCCTCCGCGGACATGCCGGCCGTCGTCTCCTCGTCGAGCGTGACGAGCGCGGCGATGAACGGCTTACGGTCGCCGACGACCAGCGCCTGGGAGATGACGCGGTGCGCTTTCAGCTCGTTCTCGAGATTCTGCGGCGCGACGTTCTTCCCGCCGGCGGTGACGATGATGTCCTTCTTGCGGTCGGTGATCACGAGGAACCCGTCCTCGTCGATGTGGCCGACATCGCCCGTGTGCACGAAGCCTTCGTCGTCGATCGTCGCGCGCGTCGCCTCGTCATCGCGGTAGTAGCCGGCGAAGACGGTGTTCGAGCGGATCAGGATCTCGCCGTCGTCCGCGAGGCGCAGCTCGACGCCGGGGAGCGGCCTGCCGACCGTGCCGAACTTGAACGCGCTCGGACGGTTCACCGTCGCGGCCGTCGTCACCTCGGAGAGGCCGTAGCCCTCCAGCACGAGGATGTCGATTGCGTGAAAGAACTCGGCGATGTCCCGCGAGAGCGGCGCGCCGCCGGCATT
>JAICUZ010000126.1 GCA_025935595.1 Burkholderiales bacterium | reverse complement strand
TCGCCTGCGAGGGCGTTCCGACGCAGATGAGCGAGACGTCGGCGCCGGCGGCCGCGGACTCGCCGTCGACGGTCGCACTCAACCGTCCTTGCGCCACTCCCGCAGCAACGAGCTCGGCGAGCCCAGGCTCGAGGACGGGTGTGTCGCCGCGAGCCAGTGTCTCCACCTTGCGCTCGTTCGTGTCGACTCCGACGACCTCGTTGCCGAGCTCCGCGAACGCGGCCGCTGTGACCGTGCCGACGTAACCGAGCCCGAAGACGGCGACCTTCATGCGCCGCCTCGGTTCACCTGAACAGGAGTGACGGGGTCGTCGAGATCGAAACGGACGTGCCAGTCGCCCTCACCCGCGAACGTGGCCACCGACGCCCGGCCGTCCGTGCTCAGCCGGACGGCGGGATCGGGGTAGGTCCCGTTCCCGCGAGTGGGGATGAGCAGCGCGAGAAGGTCCGCGCGCCCGGCCTGTTCCAGCTCGACGCGCAGCGTGTACGCAGGCTCGATTTGCTCGAGCTTGCGAGACCACCAGCCGTCGCGTGCGTGCCTCACGACCGCGTTCGAGCCTGCGAAGGCGGCGAGCAGAGCTGACCGGCCGTCCGCGGATGCCTCGAATACGGACGGGCTCCGCTCGCGGAGGTCGAGAGACGGGTGCAGCGGCCAGCTCTGCGCGTAACGATGGGAACGACGCGCATCGAGGCGATCGTAGACAAGAACCACACCGGTCGAGAGCACGACGACTGCTCGCCGATGGCTCACCGGATCGGAAAGACGATGCCAGGCATCCGTTTCTCCGACCGCGTAGCCCGCGTGGAGGTCGACGTGACGCAATGTCGCTCGCGACTGCTGCAACCAGAGGAACGGGCCCCCGTACAAGGCCTGGTCTCCCGAGTCCACCGTCACGGTCGCGTGCGCTCCGGTGGAGCGAGCCGTGTGTCGAAGCTCACGGTCGCCGAAGTACGTCCCGGTGCCGGGGTCTGCGATCAGCTCGTTCATTCCGTCGGAAACGGCCACTGTGAGCCCGTCGGCATGACCGTGCGCAGCGATGCCGAGGTACCCGAGCGGCCCGACGTCGAACAGCATCCTGACCCCGTTTCGCCTCAGCACGACGAGCCCGGCATCGGGCAGGACGCCGTCGGCCGGAACTGGGGTGTCGTCGGCCTCGAACCGCGCCAGTCCTGCCGAGCCGAAGAGCAACGACGCCGGAAGATCCGCCCGGCCCGCGAGAGTCGCGGCGCCTCGATGACCGACGGCACATGCGAGCGTCGCCGCCACAGCACGCGTCTCGCGCGTCTCGTCGCCGTCGAGCACGAACGCGCGGCCGTCGTCCGAGTCGCCGTAGGCGGGATCCGGCTCGCCCGGACGCACCTGCAACGTGAGGGCATCGGCCGAGCGGACGAGCGCGGCGCGCATCATCGGCGGTAGCGCTCGACCTCGCGCCTCGAGCAGGGCCGCGACCAGCGCGATGAGGTCGCAGACGAACAGGTGATAGGCGTACGCCTGCTCCGCGCCGGCGCCGTCGGGCAGGATCTGCCGTTCGGCTTCCGTTTCGAGCCATGCGAGCCCACGGGCGACCCACGTTTCCGAGTCGGCGAGCTCGGGCGCGAGCAAGCCGATCGCGACGAGCCCGGTTGCTTCGCCGATCAGATGATTGTTGGCGGAGCTCCCGAACGAGTGGTCACGAAGAGCCCACCGCGCGTGCTGCCAGAGTCCGCGGAGCACCAACGGCGCCTCGTCGGGCTCGATCAGGCCGGAGCCGCGCAGCGCGTCGAACGTCAGGGCAAAGGACGTCCCCCGGATACCTGCCTCGAAGCCGTTGCTCCACGCGATGCCGCGTCCCGGACGCGACGTGCGCAGCCAGTGGACCATGCGGTCACGTGCCGCCACTGCGAACCGGCGCTCACCGCTCAGGTGCCAGGCGAGGCAGAGCAGCGGCAGGTCCTGACAGCGGTTGAGCTCCCAGATCCATTTCGGGTCGCCGGCAGCCGCACGACGATAATCGAGCAGCTTTCCGTGCACGTCCGGCCAGCGGCGCCCCGTGAACGGGTCGCGCACGTAGTCGGGCGGGTCGTCGAGCTGCACCGTGTCGTAGCCGAACCAGCGGACCCGGCCGTCGAGCACGGTTGCCGCACGCCCGAGCACTGCGGGAACGGCTTCGGGCGCAGTTGCGGCAGCCAGTGCGGCGCGCTCGGCGTCGAGGAACCCGAGTGGCACGCTCGCGATGGCGCCGGTCACCGTGATGCGATCCCACTTCGGCTCCCAGCGCCGATTCCAGCTGCTGCGTGCGCCGTTCCACAGGCCTGCGTCGAAGCGGTTCGCGAGCTCGCGCCGAGCTCGGGTCACCACTTCGCCCGAGTCCATGGCTCGGAGGCGGTTGGCGTACCACGTGAGTCGTGTGCCCAACAGCTCAGTGGCCCGCGACACGCGCTCGTCGAAGCTCGGCTGCTCGGTGGTGTGCGGCCCGGAGGCGGGGGAAGACGACCCCGCGATCGAACTGTTCGACCGCCTCGGTAGCACGGGCGCCGGTCGCCTCACGCACCTCGCGCTGCGCGAGCGGCCCGTCGAGGAGCGCAGCCATCTGCGTGCACGCATCGCCTGCCTCGAGCACGAAGCCGGTCACGCCCGAGTCCACCGCTTCTTCCGAACCCGAGAACGGACTAACGACGACGGGCCGTCCGGCTGCCATCGCCTCGACCACCGGCTGGCCCCACGCGTCCTGTCGGCTCGGCAGGACGAAGACGTCGGCCGCCGAGTAGATCCCGGCGAGTCGATCGTTCGGCACCCTGCCGAGGAACCGCGTTCGCTCCGTCACTCCGAGCGAGCCCGCGAGTGCGCGGTAGCGCTCCGGGTCGCCGCCGCCTGCAATCCACAGCTCGGCGTCCCGAGCCGTCCGGGCGAGCGCGCAGATCGCTTGGTCGAGCCCTTTGCGCTCGAAGTCGTCGCCGACGAAGAGAACCGCCAGTCGATCGGGCGGAGTGCCCATGCTCGCGCGTTCGCGCAGCCGGGCCTCCGGGTCGAAGCGAAACGCTTGCAGGTCGAGCCCGTACGGAATCACGTCGATGAGGTCGTCCGGGACACCGAAGTGCCGCCGGAGATCCTCGGCGATACGACGACTCATCGGCAAGCAGAGTGGAAAGGGCTGTCGATACAGCCGATTCTCGATGCCGATGACCGTGCCCGTCTGCGGCCTGAGCAGCGGCGTCAACCGCCGGCGGAGCCTGGCCGTCGGCTCGACGTGCTCGAAATAGTGGTCGATCTCGGCTCGGCGCACGGCATGGACGGTCACGAGGTCGGCCACGGTCGCGGAAAACCCGTCCACGTGAATCACGTCGAAGTGCGACCGGAGCCTCTTGAGGCGTCGCGTCGCGCGGAACGCAAAGCTCGCGCACTCGGCCGCGTATCGAAAACGGTCCGTCCCGACCATGATCGGTTCCACCGTTTCGAAGCGCAGCGGCGCGGCGGTCTCATCGCGTGACGCCGCCGACGTGAACGCCGTCACGTCCTCGTGGCGGGACAGCCACTCCGCCCGGGCGAGGAAGACCGCCGGAAGAGAGCCGGAGTGGTTGAAGTGCCGGTACACGTACGCGACGCGCAACCGGCGCTGCGCTGAGGGCGTTTCCTCCGCGGCACTCACGATGAGGTCTTACCGAAGGAGCGCTCGAAGAGGTCGCGGTAGGAGGCGGAGACCGCGTCGACGGAGACCTGCGACCTGGCCAGTTCGGCAGCTGCCGCGCCGAGCGATGAAGAGCGAGCGGGGTTCGTGAGTAGCTCCTCCAGGATCGTGGCGAGAGCTTCCACGTCGCCGGGCGCGTACAGGCGGCCGGTCTCCCCGTCTCGAACCAGGCTTCCGAGCTCGCCGACGTCGGTCACCACCGGCGTGACGCCCGAAGCCATTGCCTCGAGCATGGCGATGGAGAGCCCCTCGGAGGCACTCGGGAGGACAAAGACTCGAGAGCGCGCATAGAGCGCCTCGACGTCGTCCCGGAACCCCAGGAAGCGGACGACGTCGTCGAGGCCGAGTCGCCTCGCTCGCGCTCGGAGCTCCGCGTCGAGCGGGCCTCGTCCGACGATCGCGACGCGGAGTCCCGGCCGTCGCGGAGCCAGGTGGGCGGCCGCGTCGATCACATCGGCGACTCGCTTGTTCGGCAGAAGCGCCGCAACCGTGATCATGTCGTACTCGTAGTCGACGTCCACGACGCTCGGTTTGAAGCGTTCGACGTCGATCGCCGGCGGAATGGGTGTGACCTGCTTGCCGTCGAGCCCGCGCTTCAGCAGTTCAGCGCGACCGACGGCTCCCATGGTGGCGACGTGCGTGCTTCGGCGCATCAACCAGAGCAGAGCCCGCTCGACGACGGGAGACGGTGAGCGCAGGCGGCCGAGGATCTTGTTGTCGGAGTCCCAACCGCCCTCGCGCCACTCTCGGTCGCCGCCGATCATCGCGTACAGGGAACGCGTGCGTGCGGCGCGCGCGGCCAGGATCGCAGTGCTGCCGTGCGGGACGAGGTTGAACCCGATGATCCAGTCGGGGCGCTCGCGCAGCGCAAGCCGCAAGCAGACCAGCAGCTTGGAGACCGCGCGGCCGGTGATCCGAACCAGGATTCTCGGCGGAACCACCACACGCACTTTCGGCAGGGGCGTGGGAACGGTGTCCGTCACCAGCACGACCTCGGCCACCTCGGGGAGCGCGACGATCGGAAGAAGGTGTGCTCGTAGTTGGTTGTCGTTGAACGTGACGGTGACGAGCACGCGAATGCCCCGTCCCGCGCCGCCTGAACGCTGCACGACCGGTCAGTATCCGCGGCGCAGAAAGACGACTGGGGCGGTCCGCAGCAGGATCTTCACGTCCCACCACAGCGACCAGTTGTTGACGTAGAGATAGTCGAGCTTGACCATCTCGTCGAAGCCGATCTCGTTCCGGCCCATGACCTGCCAGAGCCCCGTGATGCCCGGCGTCAGGTCGAGCCGGCGCCGCGCCCAGCCGGCGATCTTGTCGTCCTCGTAGATCACGAACGGACGCGGCCCGACCAAGCTCATCTCGCCTTTCAGCACGTTGATCAGCTGAGGAAGCTCGTCGAGCGAGAGCTTTCGCACCCAGTAGCCGACGCGAGTCACGCGCGGGTCGTCGCGGATCTTGAACAACGGGCCTGAGGATTCGTTCGCGTCGAGCAGATCGCGCCGCATGTCTTCGGCGCCGACGTACATCGTCCGGAACTTGATGATCTCGAACACCTGCTGTCCACGACCCATTCGCTTCTGCTTGAAGAACACCGGGCCGCGGGAGTCCAGCTTGATCAGCAGCGCGATCACGACGAACATCGGCGCGATGAGCACGAACCCAGGCACCGTCAGGGCAAGGTCGAGGCAGCGCTTGGAGACGCGGGCGAGCCGCGAGAGCCTGGGAGCGGGGATCTCGATCACCGGAACACCCTCGATCTCGACGATCTGAACGTTCGACGCGATGATCTCGAAGTAGCGCGGCACGATCGACAGGTTCACGTCGCGAAGCCCCGAGGCGCGGATCAGCTCGAGGAGGCCTTCTGCCGATCTGCGCGAGAACGCGAGGATGACCCGCGAGACCTCGTGTGCGCGGATCAACTCGACGAGCTCGTCCTCGCCTCCGAGCACCGGGATATCGGCGAGCGCGGGATCCAGGTCGTGCGGTTCGTCGTCGAGGAAGCCGACGAGTCGAAGGTTGTACTCCTTGTGCTTCGCAATCTTCAGCGCCAGCATCTGGCCCACGTGACCGGCTCCTACGATCAGTGTGTTCTCGTGGGCGTGGATCGCGGGGAGCACGGTGTGACGCATCGCCGCGCGCGTGAGCGGCAGCACGATCAGTGAGCCAACCCAAAACGTTGCGATCGTCGCCGTCGCGAGACCGTTGCCCGGGGTATGCGTGGTATTCGCCGCGACGAGCTCGAGCAGGCAGACCACACTCAGCGCATTCAGGAAGTCCCGCCACTCGTCGAGCGTGGACACCACGATCTGCTGGCGATCGCGCTCATAAAGGCGGTAGAAGGCGAAGCCGATCAGGGACAGCACGACTGTGAGAGGGATCCACACAACGTCCCCACGATGGGCGTGCCCCGTGACGCCGAACGCAAAGAGGGCCGCCACCGCCAGCGCGGCCGAGTCGCCCGCGATCAAGAGCCGGACGGTCTGGAGGTGGTGATTCCGGCGACGTGCGGCGACGCCGAGGGGCGCGCGGAAGCCGACGTCCGCGGAATGCTCGATTGTCTCCGTCATTCCCCTCACCCTCCCAGCGTGGCTCAAAGCGTACCCGGGTTCAGAAACCTGAACGCCGTCCGTTTGTCGTGGCGCGCCTCGCCTGAAGGCACTGTCCTCGGCAGCGCGGAGAACCGCTTCAATCTGAGCATGCAGCGGCGGCCCTTCTCGATCATCTGCCTGTCGAGCCAGCTGTGGGATGCGCCGCTGCCGACGAACCGGCAGCAGATCATGTCGCGTGCCGCGAGACGCGGTCATCACGTGCTCTTCGTCGAGACCGGGGACTTCCTCGGCAAGCATCTGTGGCGGACCGGCACCGGTCGTGCGCGCAGGGTGCTCGCTCCCGTCGAGGTCGCCCCGAACGTCCGCGTTGCCCAGCTCGCGAACGTCCTCCCCTGGTCACAGCGCTTCGGCCTCTGCAACCGGGTCAACTGGTTCGTCGGGGCCAGGGTGCTGCGGCGCGCGGCGCGCTCGCTGCCGGCGCCTCGTGTGCTCTGGATCTACGACCCGCGTGGCGCGGACGCCGTCGGCCTGTTTGGCGAAGCATTCGCGGTGTACGACTGCGTCGACGACTATCAGCATCAGGTCGGTGCAGGGAGGAGCCGCGCGCTCGTCGCCGAGCTCGACCGGGCGGCCGCTGACAGGTCGCGGCTCGTCTTCGCGACCACCGAGAATCTCGCGACTCGGCATGAGCGGGGGGACGGTCGGACGTACGTCGTCCCCAACGTCGGCGACTACGAGCACTTCTCCCAGGCCGCCGACAGGAGCATCGCGCCGGCCGAGCTCCGTGCGTGTCGGAGGCCGGTGCTGGGTTTCGCGGGCAATCTCAACGAGGGCAAGGTCGACTTCGCGTTGCTCGAGCGGCTCGCTCGCATGTTCGAAGACGCGACGATTCTTCTCGCGGGGCCCGCCGCGAACGGCGCGCGTGATCGCGTGCAGGCGCTGTCGGAGCTGCCGAACGTCCGCTGGCTCGGACTGCAGCCCTACCGGACCCTGCCGTCCGTCGTCGCGGCGTTCGACGTCGCGCTGATCCCGTACCTCGAAAACCCCTATACGGCGAATGTGTTTCCGCTCAAGGTGTTCGAGTACCTGGCGGCCGGAAAGCCGGTGATCGCATCTGGTCTTCCGAACCTCGCGGGCTTCGAGCCACACGTGCGGCTCGCCACCGGCCAC
>JAICUZ010000106.1 GCA_025935595.1 Burkholderiales bacterium | reverse complement strand
GTCGGCGGCGTCGTGATGTGGATGTGCGCCGACATGAACGGGATCGCGCCGATCGAGAACGGGCTCGTCAGAAGGCGCGCTACCTCGCGGCCCGCGGAGTCGACGACGGCGAAGTTCGCGAGCTTGCCGTCGCCGATCGGGTTCGGCGATGCGCCGATTCGCCGCACCGTTCCCTCGCCTTCGAACGAGTGGGCGTACATGCACGGGCCGACCGGCCACGGCTCTCCCTCGACCTCGAGCTCCGGCTCGTCCGCCTCGTAGCCGACGAGGTCGAACTCCTGGAAACGCGGCTCGAGGCCGAGCTCCCGGAACGCGTCCGCGACGACGTCCGCAGCACGCGACGCCTCATTGCTTCCGGCCTGGCGCGGGCCGATGTCGACTGCCAGTGCCTCGATCAGGTTCACGAGGCCGAGTCTAGAGAGCGCGGGCACGAATACGATCACCGGGTGCGCCCCCGTCCCGCACGGATCGAAAGGCTTCCCGAGCAATACTTCGTCGGACTGCTCGGCCGCGTCGCGGCTGCGGCCGCCGAAGCTGGTCCGCCGCTCGTCGACCTCGGCCGCGGCAATCCCGAGCTCGGCCCGCCGGCGCACGTCGTCGAGGCGCTCGTCGAGTCGGCCCGCCGCCCCGACGTCCACGGCTATGCGCCGATCCGCGGGCTCGCGCGAACGCGCGAGGCGATCGCCCGGCGCTATCGCGACGTGTACGGCGTCGAGCTCGATCCCGACCGCGAGATCGCAGTGCTCCCCGGGACGAAGACCGGCATCGTCGAGCTCTCGCTCGTGCTGGCCGACGAGGGCGAGACCGTGCGGCTGCCGGATCCGTACTACCCCGACTATCCGTCGGGCCCCGCGTTCGCGGGCGCGGGGCTCGAGACGTTCCCGCTCGACCCCGACGCCGGCTGGGCGCCGCACCTCGACGACGTCGATGCGGCCGCGGCGCTCTACCTCAACTATCCGTCGAACCCCTGCGCGGTGTGCGCGCCCGACGGCGTGTTCGCCGCGGCGGTGCGGTGGGCCGAGCGCACCGGCGGGGCGATCGTCCACGACGCGGCGTACATCGACCTCGTCTACGACGGCCGTGCACCGGCGAGCTTCCTCGCGACGCCGGGTGCGAAGGACGCCGGCGTCGAGATGTGGTCGATGTCGAAGACGTACGGCATGGCCGGCTGGCGCATCGGCTTCGTCGTCGGCAACGCCGAGATCGTCGAGCGCATCAACGTCCTGAACGACCATGAGCGCGTCGGGATCTTCGAGCCGATGCAGCGGGCGACGATCGCCGCGCTCGAAGGACCGCAGGAGTCGGTGGCGGAGCGCGTCGCGACCTACGAGCGGCGGCGCGACCTCCTCGCGGGAGCGCTCGCCGCGCCGATCGTGTGCGAAGGGACGTTCTTCGTGTGGCTGAGCCTGCCGGAAGGGCTGACCGCTGAACGGCTGTTGGAAGAGCACCGCGTCGCGGTCGCGCCGGGCGAAGGCTTCGGGCCGAGCGGTGCGGGCTGGGCGCGCATCTCGCTCGCCGTCGCCGACGACGTGCTCGCGCTCGGTGTCGAGCGCCTTGCGGAAGCGTTCGCCGGAGTTCTCGCATGAAGATCGGGATCATCGTCCCGTTCTCGTGGTCGTATCCGGGCGGGGTCGTCGAGCACGCCGAGCATCAGGCGGCTGCGCTCCGGCGGCGCGGCCACGAGGTCGAGCTCGTCATGGGCAACGACCCGCCCGGGAAGTTCACGCGGTTCCTGCACCCGCGGAGCGGGCGGCACGACCCGCTGCCGGCGGGGATCACGCCCGTCGGGCGCTCGGTCGTCGTCCCGGCGAACGGCTCGCTGCCGAACATCATCCTCTCGCCGCGTACGGTCGGGCGGATGCGTGCCGTGCTCGACGAGCACCAGTTCGACGTCATCCACCTGCACGAGCCGATGACGCCCGCCATTTGCGTCGCGGCGCTCGCGCTCGCGCAGTGCCCGATCGTCGCCACGCATCACGCCCACGGCGATCTCGGGTGGATGCGCCACGGCCTCCACTTCTGGGGTTTCCTGATGGACCGCATCGACGCGCGGATCGCCGTCTCGCCGATGGCGGCCGAGTCCGCTGCGCGCTGGATCGAGGACGACTACCGCGTGATCCCGAACGGCGTGCTCACACCCGACGAGGCGGAACCCGCCGACCGCGACCACGCCGTCGTCTTCATCGGCCGGCACGACCCGCGCAAGGGGCTGCCGACGCTGCTGCGCGCGTGGCCCGCGATCCACGCCGCGACCGGCGCACGACTGCGGCTGATCGGCACCGACCCCTTGCAGTACCGCCTCTTGCACGCACGCCTCCGCTTCGACGAGTCCGGCATCGACGTGCTCGGGATCGTGACGAACGAGGTGCGGACCCACGAGCTGCTGCGCGCGAAGGCGTCGATCACGCCGGCGCTCGGGGGCGAGAGCTTCGGGCTCGTGCTCGCGGAAGCGTTCGCGTGCGCGACGCCGGCCGTCGCGTCGGACATCGCGGGCTACGCAGCCGTGGCGACGCCGGAGGCCGCACTGCTCGTGCCGCCCTCCGATCCGGAAGCGCTGAGCGCCGCGGTGATCGACCTCCTCTCGGACGAGGATCGCCGCGTGGAGATGGGCCGCGCCGCGCGGGCGCACGCGCTCGCCAACTACGCCTGGGACGACATCGCACGGCAGCTCGAGGCGGTCTACCTGGAGGTGGCTGCGTGAAGAGCCGGTGGCTGTTTCTCTCGTCGTTCGTCCTCTTCTTCGGCGTCGCCGTTGCGCTCGTGGTCTGGCACGGGCCCGACTGGACCGCGGTACACGACGCGTTCACTGCGGTCTCGTGGCCGTGGGTCGCGGTCGCGATCGGTCTCAACCTCCTCTCGGTCGTCGCGCGCTCGATCTCGTGGAACACCTGCATCGAGCAGTCGATCGAGAAGCCGCATCCGAGGTATCCGCTCGTCTTCTCCGCGTTCTGTGTCGGCTTGTTCGCGAATGCCGTGCTGCCCGGCCGTGTCGGCGAGATCGCGCGCGCCGCGGTGCTTCGTCGGCGGATGCCGGGGCGCAAGGGGACGACCGCGACGCTGATCGGCTCCGTGTTCGCGCATCGCATGTTCGATCTCTTCCCGACGGTGACCCTCGTGGTCTGGGTGCTGATTGCCGCCGACATCCCGCAGTGGGCGTTCCTGACGATCGGGCTCGCGATCGGGATCGGCGTGCTGCTGTTCGTCACGGCGTTCGTGCTCGCGCGCCGGCAGCACCGCGAATTGGAGAGCCTTGGCTCGGCTCGGCTCCTGCTCGCCCGTGCACGGCAAGGGCTCGCGATCATGGCGAAGCCGGTGCCGGCGCTGAAGGCGACGGCGTTCCAGTACGGCGGCTGGTTCTGCCAGCTGCTCGCCGTATGGTCGGCGATGAAGGCGTTCCAGATCGACGAGCCGCTCGCGGCCGCCGGGCTCGTGCTGGTGCTGATGAACGTCGCGACGATCGTGCCGCTCTGGCCCGGCAACGTCGGCCTCGTGCAGGTCGCGGTGGCGACGCCGCTTGTCAATTACGGCATCGCCTACGCGCACGGCATCGCGTTCGGGATCGGTCTCCAGGCGATCGAGGCGTCCGTCGGGATCGGGATCGGCCTCGTCTTCCTCGCGCGCGAAGGGCTGTCGTTCGCGACTCTCCGCCACATGGAAGATCGCGACGAGGACACGCTCGAGGACGTGACACCGGTGGATCATGAGCCCGCTCGCTCTCGCGTCGCCGGCTAGCCTCAAAGGCGTCCTCGACTCGGCGTCGGCTGCGGCACACCTCGCTGCCGGGCTGCGGCGATGGGTTGATGCGGACGAGCTGCCGGTCGCCGACGGGGGTGAGGGAACGGCCGCGGTGCTGCACGCCGCTCTGGGCGGTGAGTGGCAAGCGGCCCGGGTCTCCGATCCGCTGGGCCTCCCCGTCACGGCGCGCTGGCTTGCCCTGCCCGACGGCACCGCCGTCGTGGACTCCGCCGCGGCGGTCGGGCTGCCTCTCGTCGGCGTGAACGAGCGCGACCCGCTGCGCGCATCGACGCGCGGGCTCGGTGAGCTTCTCCTCGCGATCCTCGCGACGGATCCGCGGGAGGTGCTCGTCGGCGTCGGCGGCACCGCGACCGTCGACGGCGGAGCTGGGATGCGCGAGGTCGTCGGGCCCGAGCTGCGCGGCGCGCGCGTACGCGTGTTGTGCGACGTGCGGAGCCCGCTGCTCGGCGAGCGGGGCGCCGCGCGCGCCTTCGGGCCGCAGAAGGGCGCCGACCCGGACGCCGTCGAGGAGCTCGAGCGCCGCCTCGCGTCGCTCGCCGAGCTCGAGCCGTTCCGCGACCTGCCGGGCGCCGGCGCGGGCGGCGGCCTTGGCGCCGGCTTCGCCGCGCTCGGTGCCGAATTGTGCGACGGAGCCACGCTCGTGCTCGACACGATCGGCTTCGCCGAACGCGCCCGGCGCGCCGACCTCGTCGTCACGGGCGAAGGCACCGTCGACCGGACGACCCTCGAGGGCAAGGCGCCGGACGCTGTGCTGCGCCGCTGTGCGAAGCTCGACGTTCCGTGCGTGCTATTCGGCGGCGTGGTGCGAGACGGCATCGACGCGCGGCCGCTCTCGGGCAACGTCGCGAGCGCCGCCGAGGACCTGGCAGAGCTCGGAGCGGAGCTAGGTCGCGCGCTCCTCGAGCGCGCGTAGCTCCTCGATCTTCCCGTGCACGACCTCGAGCTTCGTCGCGCAGATGCGGTAGAGCTCCTCGCCCCGCTCCCACAGCTTCGTCAACTCGTCGACGCCCGCGTCACCGCGTTCGAGGCGCGTCACGATCGCTTCCAGCTCCTTCTGCGCCTCTTCGAACGTCGGCTCAGCCAACGGTCGCTCCGAAGCTCCCGTCCGCGACGCGAACGTCGATCTCGTCCCCGCGCTCGACCTGCGTCGACGCGCGAACGAGCTCGTCGCCGCGGTGGACGATGGCGTAGCCGCGTTCGAGCGTCGCCACCGGGCTGAGCGCGCCGAGCCGGGCGTGGAGGGTGTCGAGCGACGCCCGTCGGCGCTCGATTGCAAGCAGTGGTGCGCGCCTCAGGCGATCATGCGTTGCGGCCAGCCGCTGCGCATGGCGTTCCGCTGCGCGGTAGGCGCCGCGATGCAGCGCCTCGCGGGAGCGGACGAGCGTCTGACGGAGCTCGTCGATGTCCGGCACGACGAGCCTTGCGGCTGCGGTCGGGGTCGACGCGCGCACGTCGGCGGCGAGGTCGCACAGCGGCGTGTCCTGCTCGTGGCCGACGGCGGAGACCACGGGGACCGAACACGCGGCCACCGCGCGCACGACACGTTCGTCGGAGAACGGGAGCAGGTCTTCGAAGCTGCCGCCACCGCGCGCGAGCACGATCACGTCCGCGCCGCGCCGGCACACGTCGGAGATCGCGGTCGCGATCGATACCGGTGCGCGAGGCCCCTGGACGTAGGTCTCCGCGACGACGACGTTCGCCGGTGGGAAGCGCTGAACGATGTGGGTCAATACGTCCTTCTTGGCGGCAGCGTCGTTGCCGGTGACGAGGCCGATCAGCCGCGGGAACCGCGGCAACGGCCGCTTGCGCTCGGCGGCGAAGAGACCTTCCGCAGCAAGCGCGCGCTTCAGTCGTTCGAGAGCAGCGAGGTGCGCGCCGAGCCCGAAGCGTTCGATCGTGAGCACCTTGAGCCGCAAGTCCCCGCGCTGCTCGTACAGCTCCGCCCGTCCGAAGACGTGCACGCGCTCGCCTTCGCGCAGGTCGAGCTCGAGCGCGTCGAACTGCCCTCGCGGCATCTGCGCCGGCAGGGTCGCGCCGTCTTCTGGATCCTTCAGCGTGAAGAACACGGACGCCCAGCGCTGCTGCCTCCGGAGCTCCGTCACCTCGCCCTCGATCCACAGCGTCGGCAGGCGGTTCAGCCACGTTGCGATCCCCATGTTGAACGCGCGGACGCTGTAGACCTTCCGCCCGTCGATCTCCGTGGCCTCGACCTTCACGGGGTCGATCGTACGTAAGGTTCCCGAGATGCGAGCCGTGCTCATCGCCCTTTGTCTCGCGGCCGTGGCGGCCGGGGCCGCGATCGCCGCGACCGGTGAGAAGGAGCAGATCCACCTCACGAAAGCCGACCAGGCGGCGGCGAAGCGTGCGGTTGCCTTGCGGACGGATCTCGGCACGGGCGCGTGGTCGGGCGGCTTCGTCAAGCCAGACCTCTCGGCGGCACCGACGTGCGCCAACTTCCATCCCAAGCAGTCGGATCTCGTGCTCACCGGCGTGGCGGAGACGTTGTGGGACAACCAGGGCTTCCGCATCGAGTCGGAGGCGCAGATCCTGAAGACGCACGCGATGGTGCTCGCCGACTGGCGGCGCACGGTGCTCGCTCCGACCGCCATCCCGTGCCTGCGCTCGCACCTCGTGAAGGAGCTCGGCGCCGGCGTCACGTTCGTGTCGTTCCGCCGCGTCATCTTCGCGCCGGTCGCGACGATGGTGCAGGCGTACACGTTGCTCGTCGACGTGAAGACGGGCACCGGCAAGGTGCGCGTCGCCGTCGAGGTCGTGCTGGTGGGGCGGAACAGGACCGAGCTCACTCTCATCTCGACCGCGCCGAACGTCGCGCAAAAGGTCGTTGCCCAGGCGGACGCGCAACTGGCGCGCGCGATGGTCGCACGGGCGACCTGAGGAGCAGCTAGATCAGGATCTCGGTTGCGGTCTCGAACGTGCAGCCCGCATGAACCAGCTCCACGGCCCGGTGAAGATCGGCCTCAGAGTGCGCGAGCCTCTCGGCCAGCGGCAAGGGATAGCCGGCCTCGATCAGCACGTGGAGGCGCCAGGACTCGACCTTTTCGCGCTCCGACTGGGGTTGTTCGATCGTCTGGGGCATGGTGGAGGGTGATTCGCTCTGATCTAGACGAACCCTCCCACCGTTAGTTGGGGCCCGAAACGGAATCCTTACGTTCTGGTCGTGAGCTCGTCGAGGCGCCGGCCCAGCTCGTGCAGGCGCCCGTCGAGCACCGTGCGCTCGGACTCCGCGTCGGCCGCGATCTCGCGCAAACGGTCGCGGAGGCTCGATTCCACCTGGTGTGCGCGATCCTCGAGGGACACGAGCGCCTCGTCGCGCTGCCGCTCGAGCGCTGAGCGCAGTCGGGACAGCCGCTCCTCGACGCGCCCGGCGGCGGCCTCCGTCAACGCGTTCAGGCGTTCCGTGAGGACACCCTCCGCTTCGCGCGCGAACCGCTCCGCCGACAGGTCGAGCTCCCGTGACAACCGTCGTGCCGCTTCCTCTCGAGCCGACTTGATCGAGCTGTCGAACGACAGCGCCGCGGCTTCGGCGTAGCGCGTCGTCTCCCGGGACACGGTCCGCTGCAGTTGCTCGACGTGGCGCCGCTCGATGTCGCCGAGCGCCAGCTGGATCCGTTGCGCCGCGTCGTTGCCCTCGCGCTCTACGAGCTCTTGCAGGTCGCGCTCACGGCGGCGAAGCCGATCGGCGACGTCGTGCAACGCGTGCCGACGCTCGGCCGCATGCGACTCGAGCTCGGCATTCGCCTGCTCCGCGACCTCTTCTGCGGCCCGCTTCAGCTCGCCGCGCATGCGCGCGATCACCGTGCGTTGCTCCTCGATGTCGGCCTGCAGCGACTCTGCGTCCTGGCCGATCTTCGACTCGACGTCGGCCATGAGCTGCCGCTGCCGCCCTTCGATGCGCTTCAGCTCCTCGTCGAGCCCTTGTTGCAGCTTCTCGACGTCGCTCTGCCAGTCGGTGAGCCGTTGGTCGACCGCGGCCTGCGCCTGCATGAGCTGCTGGCCGAGTCGCGCGGTCGCGTCACGCTCGCGCTCCGCGACGTCACGGCGCCGCTCTTCGGCGATGCGCCGTTCCTCCTCGGCGAGCTGTGAGATCGAGTCGGCACGCGCACGTGCGAGCGTCGCTTCGAGCTCGGACGCTCGCCGCTCGATCTCCTGCGTCACGACGTCGTCGAATGCGGCCCGCCCGCGCTCCACGGTGCGGTCGAGCAAACGCTCGTGCGACTTGACCTTGCGCAGGACGAGCAGGCACGCGACGAGCGCGATTCCCGCGAGCCCTGCAGCGATGACGGCGACGATCGCGGCGGCAGTCACGACTTCATCGTAGGCGCGCCGCGACGAGGGCGACGGCGAGCGCGACCATCGCCCAGGTCAGGAGCCGAAGCGCACGTTCGAGCGGCTCCGTGCCGGCGGTCGTTCCTTCCTGCCGCCGCGCCTGGCGGACCGGGGTCGAGAGCTTCCGCTGCGCCAGGCTTGCTGCGAAGGCGAACGCAGCCGCAGCCACCGCCTCGACGCGGATCGTCTGCGCTTCCACGAAGTAGCCGGTCAGGACCGGGAACGCGCCCCATGCGACCGCGAAGCCGAGGTCGTTGTGGAACGCGAGCTCGAGGTTGTAGGCGGGCACGAGGACCGCGCCGACCGCGACGAAGGCGAGCAGGCCCCAGCCCCAGGCGACCGCGGCGCCGACACCGATCGCCACGGCGCCGGCGAGGGAGACGACGGCGAGGGAGACGAGCGCGCG
>JAICUZ010000018.1 GCA_025935595.1 Burkholderiales bacterium | reverse complement strand
GATCGTCACCGTCACACTCAACGCGGCGATCGACCGGACGCTGACCGTCCCCAACTTCCAGCGGGGGCAGCGGCACCGGGCGAGCGCCGGCGTCACGCTCGCCGGCGGCAAGGGCATCAACGTCGCGCGCGCGTTGAAGGCGCTCGGCGTGCCCGTCGTCGCAACCGGACTTGTCGGCGGCGCGACCGGAAGCCGCATCGTCGAAGCGCTGACGCGCGAGGCGATCCTCAATGACTTCGTCCACATCGAAGGTGAGTCGCGGACGTCCACGGCGGTGGTCGACTCGACGGGCGGCACGTACACCGAGATCAACGAGTGGGGGCCCGCGGTCACCACCGACGAGCTCGACACGCTGCTCGAGAAGCTCCGCTATCTGACGCAGGACGCCGAGCTCGTGGTGTTCGCCGGCTCGCTGCCGCGGGACGTCGACGACAGCTTCTACGCCGAGGCGGCACGTGAGCTCGCGAAGCGACACGTCGCGTCTGTGCTCGACACCGAAGGCGAGCCGCTCCGGCTCGGCGTCGAGGCGGAGCCGTTCCTCGTCTCGCCGAACCAGGTCGAGGCGGAGGGGCTGGTGGGTCAGGAGTTCCACGACGAAGAAGACTTCCGCCTCGCGCTCGACGGGATCGCCGAGCTCGGTGCGCGCAACGTGCTGATCACGACCGAGCAAGGTGCCGTCGCACTCCTGCGCGAGGATCGTGAGACGCGTCGCTACCGGGCCCTCGCACCGCGCGTCGACGCAGTCTCGGTCGTCGGCGCCGGTGACGTGCTGCTCGCCGGGTTCCTCGCGGCGCGCCACTCGGGTCGTTCGAACGAAGAGGCGCTGCGCGCCGCCGTCGCTGCGGGCGCGGCGTCGACGCTCGAGGTCGGCGCGGGACGCTTCGACCCGCGGCACGCCGGCCGACTGCAGGGCGGCGTCGAGCTCGCGGAGCTCGCGACGATCGAGGCGTAGAGGCTCTTCAGTCCGCCGCGGCCGGTACCCTTCCGCAATGGACGTCGGAAGACTCGACCTGGCGCCCTCCGGCATCGAGCTCCCGGAAAAGTTCGCCCGGGAGGGGCTGACCTTCGACGACGTCCTGCTCGTTCCGGCCGAGTCGGCCGTCCTCCCGAACGACGTCTCCACCGCGACGCGGCTGACGCGCACGATCGCGCTCGAGGTACCGGTCATCTCCGCGGCGATGGACACGGTCACCGAAGCGCGCCTCGCGATCGCACTCGCGCGCGAAGGCGGCATCGGCGTCCTGCACCGTAACCTCTCGATCGGCGCGCAGGTCGCCGAGGTCGACAAGGTCAAGCGCTCCGAGGCCGGGATGATCGTCGAGCCCGTCACGCTGCCGCCCGGCGCGCTCGTCTCCGACGCCGTCGCGTTGATGGAGCGCTACCACATCTCCGGCGTGCCGATCACGAACGAGGACGGCACGCTCGTCGGCATCCTCACGAACCGCGACCTGCGTTTCGAGAGCGACCTGACGCAGCCTGTTTCGGCGCTGATGACCTCCACGGATCTCGTCACCGCGCCGGTCGGGACGACGCTTGCGGAAGCCGAGCGGCTCCTGCATCGCCACCGCATCGAGAAGCTGCCGATCGTCGACGGCGACGGTCGCATCACGGGCCTGATCACCGTCAAGGACATCCAGAAGCGCGTCGACTTCCCGAACGCGACGAAGGACGCGCACGGCCGGTTGCGGGTCGGCGCGGCCGTCGGCGTCGGGCCGGACGCGGTCGAGCGGGCGGAAGCACTCATTGCCGCAGGCGCGGACGTCCTGGTCGTCGACACGGCGCACGGCCACTCGCGCGGCGTGATCGAGATGGTCGAGCGTATCGCCGCGCTGTCGGGCGAGTTCGACGTGATCGCCGGGAACATCGCGACCGCCGAGGCGGCGTACGCGCTCGTCGACGCGGGCGCGGACGGGCTCAAGGTCGGCATCGGCCCCGGGTCGATCTGCACCACCCGCGTGGTTGCCGGAGTCGGTGTGCCGCAGATCACCGCGATCTACGACGTCGCGCAGGGCGCGGGCGGCGTTCCGGTGATCGCCGACGGCGGCATCACGTCGTCGGGCGACGTCGCGAAGGCGATCGCGGCGGGTGCGGATGCGGTCATGCTCGGCTCGATGCTCGCGGGCACGGAGGAGTCGCCCGGCAACGTCGTGTTCTCGCAGGGCGAGCGGTACAAGGAGTACCGCGGCATGGGCTCGCTCGGCGCGATGAAGGCGCGTGGCTATTCGAAGGACCGCTACTTCCAGGGCGACGTCGAGGACGTCGACAAGCTCGTCCCCGAAGGGATCGAGGGGCGCGTCGCCTACAAGGGTCCCGTCGCGGGCGTGCTGCATCAGGTGATCGGCGGGCTCCGCCAGGCGATGGGCTACTGCGGCGCGCCGACGATCGAGGCGTTGCAGCAGGCGCGGTTCGTCCGCATCACCGGTGCGGGGCTGCGCGAGTCGCATCCGCACGACATCACGATCACGAAGGACGCGCCGAATTACCGCCGCGCCTGAGGAACGGCCCGTCCTCGTCGTCGATCTCGGTGGCCAGTACTCCCAGCTGATCGCCCGTCGAGTTCGCGAGGCACGCGTCTACTCGGAGCTCGTCTCCCATCGTGTCTCCGTCGACGAGATCCGCAGTCGCAACCCGCTCGCGATCCTCCTGTCGGGCGGCCCTGCCTCGGTGTACGCGGAGGGCGCGCCGCGGATGGATCCCGAGATCTTCGCGCAGGGGATTCCCACTCTCGGCATCTGCTACGGCGCGCAGCTGCTCGCTCTCGAGCTCGGCGGCCGGGTCGAGCAGACCGGCGCCGGCGAGTACGGCAAGGTGTCGATGCGCGCGACGGGTGAGGGCCTGTTCGCGTCGCTGCCCGACGAGCAGACCGCCTGGATGTCTCATCGCGACACCGTCGTCGCGCCGCCCGACGGTGCGCGCATCGTCGCCGAGTCCGAGCACACGCCCGTCGCGGCGTTCGAGGACGACGCGCGGCGGCTCTACGGCGTGCAGTTCCACCCCGAAGTGGTGCACACACCGCACGGCCAGGCCGTGCTGAAGAACTTTCTCTACGAGCTCGCGGGCGCGGAGCCCGCGTGGACCCCCGCCGCCGTGATCGAGGAGCAGGTCGAGCGCATCCGCTCGCAGGTCGGCGACGAGCGCGTGCTCTGCGCGCTCTCCGGCGGTGTCGACTCGGCAGTTGCCGCGCTGCTCGTGCACAAGGCTGTCGGCGATCAGCTCACGTGTGTCTTCGTCGACCACGGCCTGCTGCGGAAGGGCGAGGCAGAGCAGGTGGTGGAGACGTTCGACGGTGTGTTCCACGTGCCCCTCGTGCACGTGCAGGCGCAGGAACGATTTCTCTCGAAGCTCGCCGGCGTCACCGAGCCGGAGGACAAGCGCAAGATCATCGGCGGAGAGTTCATCCGCGTGTTCGAGGACGAAGCGCGGAAGCTCGGGGACGTGCGCTGGCTCGTGCAGGGCACGCTGTACTCGGACGTGATCGAGTCGGGCGGTACCGACGGTGTCGCCGAGACGATCAAGTCGCACCACAACGTCGGCGGCCTGCCGGCGGACATGAAGATGAAGCTCGTCGAGCCGCTGCGGCTGCTCTTCAAGGACGAGGTGCGGCGCGTCGGCGAGGAGCTCGGGATGCCGGAGCGGATGGTGTGGCGTCAGCCCTTCCCGGGGCCGGGGCTTGCGATCAGGATCATCGGCGACGTCACGGAGGAGCGGCTCGAGACTCTGCGCGAGGCCGACGCGATCCTCCAGGAGGAGGTGCGCAAGGCCGGGCTGTACCGCGAGCTGTGGCAGAGCTTCTGCGTGCTGCCGGCGATCCGGTCGGTCGGCGTGCAGGGCGACTCGCGGACCTACGGCTACCCGATCGCGATCCGCGCTGTCACGTCGGAGGACGCGATGACCGCAGACTGGGCGCGGCTCCCGTACGACCTGATCGAGGTGATCGCCTCGCGGATCGTGAACGAGATCCCGGCGGTCAACCGCGTCGTGCTCGACGTCACGTCGAAGCCGCCGGCCACCATCGAGTGGGAGTGACCCCGTACCGGATCGAGACCGAGCGTCTCGTCATCCGCTGCTACGACCCTGACGACGCACCGCTCCTGAAGGACGCCGTCGATCGTTCGCTCGAGCATTTGCGACCGTGGATGCCGTGGACGCCCGACGCGCCGGAGCCGCTGGACGCGGTCTACGAGCGGCTGCGCGGCTTCCGCGCGGAGTACGACGGCGACGAGAACTGGATCATGGGGGTGTTCTCGCCCGACGACGCGCGCTGCCTCGGCGGAACCGGGCTGCATCCGCGCCAGGGCGAAGGCGGAGTCGAGATCGGTTACTGGATCGCCGCCGACGAGACGGGCCACGGGTACGCGACCGAGCTGTCGGCCGTCCTGACGCGCGTCGGCTTCGCGTGCTTCGACGTCGACCGCGTCGAGATCCGCGTCGACCCGGCGAACGAGATCTCGGAGCGCGTCCCTGCAAAGCTCGGCTTCACGAAGGAGGCGACGCTCCGCCGGCGCCTTCCGCAGAAGCAGGGCTCGGACCTGCGGGATGTGAGTGTCTGGACGATGTTCCGGTCGGAGCTCGCGGGCTCCCCCGTCGAGGCGTACGACTATACGGCGTACGACGCCCTCGGCCGCCCGGTTCCGTAGCGGCTCCGAGCATCGTCACCATCCGTCCGTCGCGGACGAGCCTCCGCGAGCCACGGCTGGTGCCAGGCACCGTCGCAGCCCATCCACAGGCCAAGCGGCGGCGCTGCCGCTCCGTGTCTCATCTCGCGACGGTGGCGCCCGTCCGATCAGGCCGGTGGTTGTGGAAGAACTGCACCGGCCGGGGACATGTCCCGGCCCGACCGATGTCACAAGTTTCCGGCTCGGTGTAGCGTCGCGTGCGTGATCTCGAGGAGGCCCTCGAGCTGACGGCTGGCGTCGCGAGCATGACGTCTCGTTCGAGCGAGGGCGCTCGCGCGGCAGGGGTCGCGGCCGAACGGATCCGTCAGGTTCTCGGACCGCCGGCGACGTAGATCACCTGGCCGCTCACGTACGACGCGTCCTCGGAACACAGGAACGCGATCGTGCCGGCGACGTCCTCGGGCTGGCCGCCGCGCCGTAGCGGCACCTGCGCGGCGACACTCTCCATGAACTGCTCGAACGGCACGCCGACGCGCTCGGCGGTCTGACGCGTCATGTCGGTGACGATGAAGCCGGGCGCGACGCAGTTCACGTTCACGTTGTACGGGCCGAGCTCGATCGCGAGCGTCTTCGTCATACCCTGGAGCCCGGCCTTCGCGGTCGCGTAGTTCGTCTGACCGCGATTGCCGAGCGCCGACGTCGACGAGATCAGCACCATCTTCCCGGACTTCTGCGCGACCATGTGCTTCTGCGCGGCGCGCACCGCGTGGAACGTTCCTTTGAGGTGGGTGTCGATGACTGCGTTCCAGTCGTCGTCGGTCATCTTGAAAAGCAGGTTGTCCCGGATGATCCCCGCACAGGTCACGAGGACGTCGACCGATCCGCCGCGCTCTTTCGCCGTCTGGACCGCCCTCTCGACGTCCGCGAGGTTCGTCACGTCGCAGCGCACGGCATGGCCGCCGATCTCCGCTGCGGTCCGCCGAGCGGCGTCCTCGTCGAAGTCGGCAACCACGACCGTCGCGCCCTCCGAAGCGAGGCGCCGCGCCGTCGCGGCGCCGATGCCCTTCGCGCCGCCGGTCACAACTGCCGTCATTCCTTCGAATCTCGTCATGGCGCCGACGGTATACGGTCCGCGCATGGAGCTCCGCGACATCCTTCGCCGCCGCCGGATGCACCGTGCGTTCCTGCCCGACCCGATCCCCCGCGAGCAGATAGAGCGGATCGCGGGCGTGATCCGCCGTGCGCCGTCGGGCGGCTTCAGTCAGGGAGGCAGCATCGTCGTCGTCACCGACGACGACGTGAAGCGCGAGCTGATCGAGCGCTTCGAGATGACGGGCACCTACGCCGACGACGCGCCCGTCCTGATGGTCATCTCGGCGAACGAAGCGCTCTACCACGCGCGCTACAACGAGGCCGACAAGCTTGCGGTCACGGGCGGCGTCGAGGTGACGTGGCCGGTTCCGTACTGGTTCGTCGACGCGGGCGCGCTGATGACCCTGGTGCTGCTCGTGACGATCGACGAAGGGCTTGCAGGCGCGTTCATCGGGCATCCCGACCAGAAGCGGATCTGCGACGAGGTGCTCGGCCTGCCGGAGGACGTCGTGCCGATCGGGCTCGCGTTCATCGGCATGCCGGGTACGGCTCCGGAGATCGGCTCGCGCCTCAAATCGAGGCAGCGGCCGGCGGAGGACCTGATCCACTGGCAGCGATGGTGACCCGCGGGTAGCGCGCGCGAACCTCGTCGACGAACGCGGCGAGCTTGTCGGCGATCGCAGCGTCTTCGATCTCGAGCACGTTCTCGGCGTTCTTCTCGCCGCTGCGCGACAGGTTGAACGAGCCGACGAACGTCGTGTCGTCGCACACACAGACCTTCGCGTGCATGAAGTCGTGCACCGTGCCGTCGCCGTACGGCGTCGATTCCTTGCCGCTGAACGGCCCCGCCATCACCTGCTGAAGCAGCGGCAGCTTCCACGAGACGTTCTGGTTCTCCGTCCACTGATGGATCACTTCGCGGATCTGCGTCACGTCGACGCAGCCGGCGAGATCGAGCTTGCCGTCGGCGATCACCTGGGCGAGCGTGCCGAGCACCGGCCCCGTCGTGATCACCGGCGAGCAGATGCGAACGCGACGCTTCGACCTGCGGATCATCTTCGCGATTCTCGACGACAAGTCCTCGCCGTGGCCGGGCGTGAACCACGCCCGCACGCCGTCGTCCCAGCGCGGATCGACGAACCCGGTCTTCTCGACATCGTGTGTCGACAGCAGCTGGTCGAAGTCGATGCGGTACGCCTTGGCGATCGCCTCCGCGCGGACGATCGCGATCACATTCTCCTGCCGCGTCCACGAGTCGTTCGTCCAGTTCAGCGAGCCGGTCCACACGTCGGCGTCGTCGCGGATCACGTACTTGTGATGCATCAGGTCGGGAACGCCGGCGATCGGCACGCCCTGGACGGGCAGCGTCGCGATCAGCTGCACGTCCGGCTCCGGCGGCGGCGGCACAGGGATCGGGTTCGCATGGTCGACGTTGTAGGCGAAGCGGATCTTCACGCCGCGGTTCGCCGCCTCGGTGATCGCGCCCGCGACGATGTCCTTCGCCTCCCCGCTCAGGTTGAAGTCGTACTGCGCGAGGTCGAGCGTCTTCGTCGCCCCGGCGAGGAACGCTGCCACCTGATGCGCGACGTCCGGCGGCTGCTGGCCGCCGTCCGTCAGAGTGTGGATCTCGATGCGCGCGCTCATCGACCGTCTCGTCGCCGCCCGGATCGGGCAGACCACCAACTTCTACCGTGATGGGTCGGGCGCTGCCGAGCGATGCGACCGGCTCGCGGCGTACCTCGGCTCGCGTTCCGGCGCCGGCCACCTCCTCGTCGGCGAAGCGCCCGGCTACCGCGGCGCGCGAGTCTCCGGGATCCCGTTCACCTCGGAACGGCTGCTCACCGGCCGCGGGCCGGCCGAGGCGACCGCGACGATCGTCCACCGCGTGCTCGCCGAGCTCGGCGTCACAGACGACGTCCTGCTCTGGAACGTCGTCCCGACCCATCCGGGCACCGAGACGTCGAATCGCCCGCCGACGCGACGCGAGGTGGCCGAAGGCCGCGTCTTCGCCGACGAGCTCGCCGCGGGTCGCCGCGTCCTGGCGGTGGGCCGCATCGCGCACGCTGCGCTCGGCGGCACGTACGTCCGTCACCCCTCCCACGGCGGCGCGGCTGCGTTCACCTCCGCGCTCCACCATGCTCTAATCGGCACATGACGGAGGTACGGCGGAACGCCTTCCTGCTCGCGCTCGGGCTCGTGTTCTTGTCCGGGATGGTGCAGCTCGCCGTCGCGCTCGGCACGGTGACGATCGTCGCCGTCACCGGGGTGCACAGCATCCTCGGCCTCGGGCCTGCCGTGTTCCTGATCGCGGGTGCCCTCGCCGTCGGCCCCGCCGGCCGGCTGTCCGATCGGTTCGGGCGCATGCCGGTCATCCGCACGGGCTACGCACTCGGAGTCGTCGGGCCGGTCGTCACGGCCGCCGGTTGCCACTGGACGCAGGGCGTTCTCGTGTTCCTCGGCCTCGGGCTCTGCGGTGCAGCCCAGTCGATCGTGCTCCTCTCGCGGGCCGCCGCGGCCGAGATGTTCCCGCCGGAGCGTCGCGCGCGCGGCATGTCGATCGTGCTCTTCGCGGTCGTTTCGGGTGCGATCTGGGGGCCGCTCGTGTTCGGCCCGATGTTCTCAGGCCGTCACTTCGATGCGCACGACCTCACGGTGCCGTGGCTCGCCGCCGGCCTCTTCACGCTCGCGGGGATCGCGCTCTCCTTCGGGATCCGTCGCGACCCGCGCGACCTGTCGGCCGCATACGTGGCGCCGTCGACCCCCAGGTCGCTCGGCGAGATCCTTCGCCGGCCCGGTGTCGCGACCGCGATGGTCGCCGCCGTCAGCAGCTTCGGCGTGATGGCCGGCGTCATGAACCTCGCGGGCTACGTCGCCGTCGGTCACCACCACCCGCAGGGAAGCGTCTTCACGATCATCAGCATCCACATCGTCGGCATGTACGGCCTCGTGCTCTTCGTCGGCGACGCGATCGAGCGGATCGGGCGCAGGCGGTCGATGGTGATCGGTCTGGGCGTGATCGCCCTCTCGAACGCCGGCATGGCCTGGTTCGGCACGATCGGCGGCATGAGCCTCGCGATGTTCGGGCTCGGCCTCGGCTGGTGCCTGTCGTACATCGCGGCGACTACCGAGCTGGTCGACCTGGCGGGGCCGTCGGAGCGCGGGCGGCTCGTCGGGCTCTCCGACCTGCTCTCGAGCTTCGGCGGGGCGGGGCTGGCGCTGGCCGGAGGCGTGGTCTACACGGGCGCGGGCGGCTCGGTGCCGCTCGCGTGGCTCGCGACCGGCCTCGCCGTCCTGGCGTGCGCCTGGGTGGCCGGGAACAGGGTCGGGCCTGTGGAGCCCGCCGTCGCCGACTGACTGGTACCATCCCGCTCCTGGCGGGCAGCTGTCCGCTTTTTCTCCGTATGAAGACCTACAGCGCCAAACCGGGCGAGATTCAACGCGACTGGCTCGTCGTCGACGCCGAGGGGAAGACCCTGGGCCGTCTCGCGACCGTGATCGCGGACCGCCTGCGCGGCAAGGGCAAGCCGACGTTCACCCCGCACGTCGACACCGGCGACTTCGTCGTCGTCGTGAACGCCGAGAAGATCCAGGTCACGGGCAAGAAGCTCGACGAGAAGATGTATTACCGGCATTCCGGCTACCCGGGCGGCCTGCGGCAGCGTTCGCTGCGCGACCAGCTCGAGAAGCAGCCGACCGAAGTCCTTCGCAAGGCCGTCAAGGGCATGCTCCCGCGCAACAAGCTCGGGCGCGCCCAGCTGACGAAGCTCAAGATCTACGCCGGCCCGGAGCATCCGCACGAGGCCCAGGCCCCGACTCCCCTCGAGGTGTAAATGGCGACTCCCGCTCAGTATCTCGGCACCGGTAAGCGCAAGACCTCGGTCGCGCGCGTGATCCTTCGTCCCGGCAGCGGCGCCACGTGGGTGAACGGCAAGTCGCTCGACGAGTACTTTCCGCGCATGGTGCACCGGATGCTCGCGACCTCGCCGCTGAAGACGGCCGGTCTCGACGGTCAGTACGACCTGCGCGTCCGCGTGCACGGCGGCGGCCCGTCGGGCCAGGCCGGTGCGGTGCGTCACGGCATCGCGCGTGCGCTCGTCGAGGTGAATCCCGAGCTCCGCGTCCCGCTGAAGCGGGCCGGCTTCCTGACGCGCGACGCGCGCCAGGTCGAGCGCAAGAAGGCCGGCCTCCACAAGGCCCGCAAGGCGCCGCAGTTCAGCAAGCGGTAGGCCGCCGAGCTTCATGGCTCGGAGGTACTTCGGCACCGACGGTGTCCGCGGAGTCGTGGGCGAGTTCCTCACGCCGGAGCTCGTCGAGCGCCTCGGCCGAGCAGCGGCGACGTGGACGGGTGCGGCGAAGGTCTTCATCGGCCGTGACACGCGCGCGTCCGGCGTAGCACTGGAAGAGGCGTTCGCGCGAGGCGTCGTGTCCGTCGGCGGCGACTGCATCCTCGGCGGCGTGCTGCCGACACCGGCCGTCGCGCTGCTCGCTCTCGATCTCGGCGTCGTCATCTCCGCGTCGCACAACCCGCCGGAGTACAACGGCGTCAAGTTCTTCGACTCGAAAGGTCACAAGCTGTCCGACCGGTCGGAGGAGCAGATCGAAGAGCTGCTCGCCGCGTCGCCGGGCACCGACCAGGGCCGCATCGAGCACGTCGAAGTCGCGACCGACTCGTACCTCACGCACATCCACGAGCGGTTCGGTTCCGACCTGACCGGGTTGAAGGTCGTCGTCGACTGCGCGAACGGCGCGTACTCGGGGCTCGCGCCGTCGGCGTTCTCACGCTGCGGCGCCGAGGTGTACGCGATCGGCGATGCGCCCGACGGCGAGAACATCAACGTCGGCTGCGGCGCCACCGACCTGGCGCTCTTGCAGCAGACGGTCGTCGAGCTCGGCTACGACGTCGGCATCGCGTTCGACGGCGACGGAGACCGGATGCTCGCGGTCGACGACCAAGGCGAGGTCGTCGACGGCGACCAGATCGTCGCGATCCTCGCGCTCGACCAGGAGGTCGATCAGGTCGCCGTCACGGTGATGACGAATCTCGGGTTTCATGCGTTGATGAGCGAGCATGGGGTCCGCGTCCACACGACCGACGTCGGGGACCGCTACGTCCTTGAGGCGTTGCAGCGGGAGAACGCGATCCTCGGCGGCGAACAGTCGGGTCACATCATCTTCCTGCGCGACCATGTCACCGGCGACGGGCTCGCGGCAGGTCTGCTGTTGTGCGCGGCTCTCAAGGGCCGGCCGCTGAGCGAGGTCGCGGCGGTCATGCCGCGCTATCCGCAGGTGAAGGAGAACGTCCGTGTGACCGAAAAGGAGCTGACGCGGACAATCGTGACGGCAGTCGAGAAACTGAACCGGGAGTGGGACGGGAGCGGGCGCATTTTGGTCAGACCTTCCGGCACCGAGCCCTTGGTCCGCGTCCTGGCGGAGGCGGAAAATGCGTCGGTGGCGCGGGAAGCCTGTGCTAGCATCGCCACCCTCGTACGACGAGAGCTCGGCTGAGCCGTCCCGACGCAGGGACGGAGTCACATCAGCCGGGCTTTGCTGTTCCCGGGTGTCTGACACTGGTGTTGGCGTCAGACACCGGAAAGGAATCTGATGTGCGGAATCATCGGATACGTCGGTCGCAGAGCCTCGAAGCCGCTGCTCCTGCAGGGGCTGAAGCGTCTCGAATACCGCGGGTACGACTCGGCGGGCATCGCACTCCTCGAAGAGGGAGGCCTCGACTACACGCGCGCGGTCGGGCCGCTCGACAACCTCGCCGCTGCTGCGGGCCCGAACGGATCCACCTCGAGCACCGGCCTGGGCCACACGCGCTGGGCGACGCACGGCGGTGTCACCGAGGCGAACGCGCATCCGTTGACCGCCTGCGACGACCGGAAGCTCGCGATCGTCATGAACGGCATCGTCGAGAACTATCGTGAGCTTCGCGAGGAGCTGCTCGAGAAGGGCCACAGCTACACCTCGGAGACCGACGCCGAGACGATCGTGCACTTGCTCGAGGACGCGTACGACGGCGACCTCGTCGCGGCTGTTCGCGCGGTGTACGCCAAGCTCGAAGGGCACTTCACGTTCGTCGTGATCCATCACGACCATCCGAACCATCTCGTCGGCGTCCGTCACCAGACGCCGATGGTCGTCGGTGTCGGCGACGGCGAGAACTTCCTCGCCTCGAACCTCGCCGCGTTCCTGTCGGAGACGCGTCGCGTGCAGTTCCCGGACGACGGCGAGGTCGTCTCGATCACCCCTGAGCGCGTCGAGATCGTCGACGCGGTGACGGGCGCCGCCGTCGAGCGCGACATCGTCGAGATCGATTGGGACGACGATGCAGCCGAGCGCTCCGGTTACGAGACGTTCATGCTCAAGGAGATCTACGAGCAGCCGGAAGGTGTCGCCGAGACGATCGGCGATCGCGTCCGCCACGGTCACCTCGTGCTCGAAGGGCTCGGCATGACCGAGGACGAGCTGAAGCACCTCCGCCGCATCGTCGTCGTCGCCTGCGGCACCTCGTACCACGCGGGCGTCGTCGGGCGGTACGCGATCGAGGAGTGGGCGCGCGTGCCGGTCGAGCCCGACGTCGCGAGCGAATGGATCTACCGCAACCCCGTGATCGACCCCGGCACGCTCGTGATCGGCATCTCCCAGTCGGGTGAGACGCGCGACACGATCCAGGCGATGAAGCTCGCGCGCGAGCAAGGTGCGCGCACCGTCGCGATCACCAACATGATGGGATCGCAGATCACGCGCGAGGTCGACTCCGTGCTCTACACGCGCACGGGCCTCGAGGTCGGCGTGGCGGCGTCGAAGACGTTCACCGCGCAGACCGCGCTGCTCTTCCTGATCGGCCTCAAGCTCGCCCAGTGCCGCGGCACGCTGCCGGAGTCCGAGGTCGAGTTCATCCTCGACGAGGTCTACGACCTGCCGGAGAAGATGCAGCGGTTCCTCGACGGCGACCATCCGATCGAGGAGATCGCGCAACGGTTCCACGACCGTGCGTTCTTCCTCTATCTCGGACGTCACATCGGGCTGCCCGTCGCACTCGAAGGCGCGCTGAAGCTGAAGGAGATCTCGTACATCCCGACCGAGGCGTACTCCGCCGGTGAGATGAAGCACGGCCCGATCGCGCTGCTCGAGGAGGGAACGCCGGTCGTCGTCGTCGCGACGCGCATCCACGTCTACGACAAGATCGTCTCGAACATTCAGGAGACACGCGCACGCGGCGCGCACGTGATCGCGATCGCAACCGACGGCAACGAGGACATCCAGCACCACGCCGACGACGTGATCTACGTGCCGAAGTCGCCGGCGTTCCTCCAGGCTGCGCTCGCGGTCCTGCCGCTGCAGCTGCTCGCCTACCGCATCGCGCGTTTGCGCGGCCTGAACGTCGATCAGCCGCGCAACCTCGCGAAGACCGTCACGGTCGAGTAGTCGCCACGGCGGCGTCGACGAACGCTCTTGCGGCCGGCGAGTAGTAGCGGTCGCGGTGGCGCGCGATCGCGATCACCCGGGGTGGGATGTCCTCCAGGTCGCGTACGACGATGCGAGGGTCGCCGACGTCGACGGTGAGCCGCGGCTGGATCGCATTGCCGATGCCCGCTGCGACGAGACCCTGGACGGTGCCGTTGTCGTTCGTTCTGAACGCGTAGCGCGGCTCGACGCCGGCTGCGCGGAGCACTCCCTCGACCAAGTCGCTCGAACGGTGTGCCTTGAACCCGATCAGTCGTTCGGCGCCGATCTCGGCGAGGCTCGGCGGCTCCGGTGACGTGGCGAACGGTGAGCCCGCGGCGGTGACGAGCACGTAGGGGTCGTGCACGAGCTCGCTCGTCTCGAGCGGCGCGTCGGAGACGGGGAGCGCGACGAAGCCGACGTCGAGCTCGCCGCGCTCGATCGCCTGCTCGACCTCTTCGTCGTCGAGCTCGGCGATCTCCACGTCGATTCCCGGCCATGCGGACGTGAAGCGCCGCATCACGGCGGGGAGGAGGCGGGCGCCCGCGGACTGGAACGTGCCGACACGCAGCGTCCCGACGTCGCCGGCCTGAAGCGCGTGCCGGTCGGCCTGCGCGGCCTGCAGGCGGGCGACGATCGAGTCGGCGTGGCGCAGCAGCAACTCGCCTGCCTCGGTGAGCGAGATCGGCCGCGGCCCGCCGGGGCGCTCGACGAGCTTCTCGCCGACGATCCGCTCCAGTGTGGCGATCTGCTGGCTCACCGCCGACTGCGTGTAGCCGAGCCGTTCGGCCGCGCGGCCGAATGAGCCCTCGCTCGCGAGTGCCTGCAGGGCGGCGAAGTGCCGCAGCTCGACTCCTAGCCATCTATCAGGTTCCATGATCTATATCAGAACTATAACGATTTGCGCTGATAGTCCCTGCTCAGCCACACTGTGCCCATGACCGCTTTCGCCCTCATCCTCGGCATCGTCGGCATCCTGGCGCTCTGCGTGCTCTCCGCCTTCTACGGCGCAGACAGCCGGTTCGACCGCCCCGGCCGCCAGCTCTAAGCCCCGACCCAGCTAGTAACAGACTGGTACTAGCCGTGCACGGCCCGCCTCCGGCGTGGTAGTCAGAGGCCATGTGGCTGTGGGACGGGCTCTTCAACGCGCTGCGCATGGCCTGGGAGGTCTGGTGGGCGCTCGTGCTCGGGTTCGCGCTCTCGGGGATCGTCCAGGCGTGGGTGCCGCGCGAGCGGCTGCAGTCCGCGCTCGGCGGACGCGGAGCGCGTGAAGCGGCGCTCGCGACCGGCCTCGGTGCGGCGTCGTCGTCGTGCTCGTACGCGGCGATCGCGATCGCGAAGTCCCTCTTCGAGAAGGGGGCGAGCCTCGGCTCGGCGATGGCGTTCCAGTTTGCCTCGACGAACCTCGTCTTCGAGCTCGGGATCGTCCTCTGGCTGTTCATCGGCTGGCGGTTCACACTGGCCGAGTTCGTCGGAGGGATCGTGCTGATCGCTGCGATGTGGATCGCGCTCCGGCTGCTCGTCACGCGCGAGCGCGAGGAGGAGATCCGCAAGATCGCCGCCGCGGCCGACCCCGGGCACATCCATCCCACCTCGTCGTCGGCACTGCCTCTCCGTCGCAAGGTCGTCTCGGTGCAGGCGTGGTCGGACGTTGCCCACAACTTCCGCGGCGACTGGCAGATGCTGTGGAAGGAGATCGGCGCGGGCTTCCTGATCGCCGGCTACATCGCCCTCCTGCCGATGGGCTTCTTCAACGGGCTCTTCGTCACCGATGCGCCGACACCCGTGCGAATCGCGGAGAACGTGATCGTCGGCCCGATCGTCGCCTCGCTCGCGTTCGTGTGCTCGATCGGGAACGTGCCGCTCGCCGCGGTACTGTGGGGAGGCGGCATCTCGTTCTCCGGCGTCGTCGCGTTCCTCTTCGCCGACCTCCTCATCCCGCCGATCGTCGCGTACTACCGCAAGGTGTACGGCGGCCGGTTCGCGGCGCTCCTCGTCGCCGTCATGGGCGGCTCCGTCGTCCTCGCAGCGCTTGCGGTCGAGGGCCTCTTCTCGCTCCTCGACCTGGTTCCATCACACAGGCCGTCGGTCGACTCGATCGCAGATCGGCCCGTCACCTGGAACTACACGTCGGTGCTCGACATCGTGTTCGCTCTCGTGTTCGTCGCGTTGGTCGGCTTGACGCTGCGTCGTGGTGCGAAGGATCCGGTGTGCGGCATGACCGTCGACCGGCACGCAGGCAACCCGACCTCGGTCTACGCGGGCAAGACGTGGTACTTCTGCGGTGCGCACTGCAAGCACCGCTTCGACGAGCAGCCCGAGCTGTTCAGCTCGCGCTCGCGCGCCGCTGCCAGCGGTCACCCCACGTCTCACGCGTGAGGCCCGACACGATCGTGCGGCGGACGAGCCGGCCTCCGCGGTCCCGTCCGAGCAGGTGCACGCGCAAGGGCGTCTCGCCGAGCGGCAGCTCGACACTCGTCGCGTCGCCGGGCAGCTCACCCGCCTCGCGCAGCTCATAGTCGCCGCGCGGATCGGGCCGCTCGCTGATTCGGATCTCCCACGCAGTGACCTTCGCCTCGCCCCGCCAGGCGAGCGTCGACTCGCCCTCGCGTCGCACGTCCATGTTGCCGGTGATCGTCGCGCGGCTCCTGAAGAGCTGCGGGCGTGGGGCGGGCGCGATCGGCGCCGCCGGAGCCGAGGCACGGGCGCGATGGACGGCGCCGACGCGCTCGAGCCGTCGCAGTGCGTCGCGCTGGTCGCCGCCGAGCGCGCGGATGCGGTCCCGGAGCTCCTTCCAGTCCGGCGACTTCCCCGCCGCGACCAGCGCGCGGGCCTCGTCGATGATCGGTTCTGACGTCACTCGTCCAGGTTACGTCGCAGCCGCTTCGTCTGGCCACGGCGCCGCTTGTCGTCGAGCTGCTGCTCGCGCGATGCGGCGGGCGGCTTCGTCGGGCGCCGGCGTCGCCTCACCTTCACGGCCTCGGTCAGCTGCTCGACGATGCGGTCGGCGGCGAGCTCGCGGTTGCGGAACTGCGACCGCTCGTCCTGCGCGATCGCCCGGACTACCGGTCCGAGCTTCCTGAGCACGCGCGCCCGCTCTGCTTCGGTCAGCCCCGCAGATTCCGCGACGTCGAACAGCGCCTCGGCGCGCGTCGAGCGCTTCTGCGCGTGCTGGCCACCCGGACCGCTCGATCGCGAGAACCGGAACGCGATCTCCGACCGAATAGACTCGGCGTCCATGGCGGCCATTCTCCTGGACGTGGACGGCGTGCTGCACGTGTCCGGCACGCCGATCGCCGGGGCCACGGCCGCGGTACGCCGGCTCCGCGAGGACGGCCATCGGATCCGGTTCGTGACGAACTCCACGACGAGTTCACGCGCACAGCTCGCCGAGCAGATGCGGGAGATGGGGATCGATCTCGAGGACGACGAGCTGCAGACGACCGGCAGCGTCGCCTCGCGGGTGCTGAAGGGCCGGCGCGTCCTGGCCCTCACCATGCCGGGCATCCTCGACGACCTCGAGGGGTTGCAGCTCGTCGGGATGAACGTCGACGCGGTCCTGATCGGCGGCGCAGACGAGGGCGAGGAAACGGGGCGCATCTTCTCCTACCTCAACCTCAACCGAGCCTTCCACGAGCTCGAAGGGGGCGCCGAGCTCTACTGCCTGCACAAGAACAAGTGGTGGCAGACGGGCGACGGCCCGCGCCTCGACACGGGCGCGTTCGTCGCGGGGCTCGAGTACGCCGCCGATATCGAGGCGACCGTGCTCGGCAAACCGTCCGCGACGTATTTCGGCGCGGCACTGGAGGCGCTCGATGCGGAGCCCGCGCTCGCCTGGATGGTCGGCGACGACCTCGAAGGCGATTGCATGGGGGGGCAGAGGCACGGCATGCGCACGGTGCTCGTGCGAACCGGCAAGTTCCGCCCCGACGAGATCGACCGTTCCAGCGTGCAGCCCGACGGGATCATCTCGTCGATCGCGCAGCTTCCCGACTGGCTGGAGCGAAATCTTTGAGCCTGAAGGTCGGCGTCGACCTGATCGAGATCGAGCGGATACGGCGTGCGCTCGAGCGGCACGGCGACTCGTTCAAGGAGCGCTGCTTCACCGACGCCGAGCGCGCCTACTGCGACTCGAAGCCGAACCCACCGCAGCACTACGCTGGTCGATTCGCTGCAAAGGAAGCGATCGGGAAAGCGCTCGGCTCAGGCGTGTACTTCACGTGGAAGGAGATCGAGGTGCGCGGCCGCCCGAAGCCCGGCGTGCACCTGAGCGGCCGCACCGCGGCGTTCGCGGCCAAGGTCGGCGCGGGCACGATCGAGCTCTCGATGACGCATTCGCGCGAGCTCGCCGCGGCGGTCGCGGTGGCGTTGCCCGCATGAGGCTGCAGCCGCTCCTCACCGCCGACGAGACGCGCCGCGCCGAAGAGGCGCACCAGGGCTCGCTCGACGAGTTGATGGAGCGCGCCGGGGCTGCTGCCGCCGATCTGGTGCTTCGTCAGTACCCCGGCCGCGTGACGGTGGTCTGCGGGCGGGGAAACAACGGCGGCGACGGTCGCGTGTGCGCGCGCGTGCTGCGCGAGGCGGGCCGCGAGGTGACGGTCGTCGACGGCGTGGGCGACCTCGGATCACCCGACGTCGTCGTCGACGCGTTGCTCGGCATCGGCTTTCACGACGCCCCTCGCGAGGACGCGGCTCGCATGATCGAGCTGATCAACGCGAGCGGCCGGCCGGTCGTCGCGATCGACGTGCCGTCCGGTGTCGATGCGTCGACGGGCGAAGTGCCCGGCGTGGCGGTGCGCGCGACTGCGACGGTCACGTTCGGAGCGGCCAAGGTCGGGCTCGCGGTCGCCCCGGGGCGCTTCCATGCCGGCCGCGTGCAGATCGCAGCCATCGGCCTGCGCCCGCGCGAGCACGAGCACGCGCTGGTGCCCGCATCCGCGTTGCTCGACGTCCCGCGGAAGACGGCGACCTCGACGAAGTACTCGGCCGGCTCGGTGCTCGTCGTCGGCGGCTCGCGCGGTTTGACCGGCGCGCCGATCCTCACGTCGCTCGCCGCGCTCCGCGCCGACGCCGGCTACGTCGCCGTCGCGGCCCCCGAGTCGACGCTGCCGGTGCTCGAGACAGCACTGTTGGAGGTCGTGAAGCGGCCGCTGCCGGAGGATGCCGGCGGCCGGCTCCTGCCGCGTTCCGCAGAGCTGGTGCTCGAAGCGGCGGAGAAGGCCGACGCCGTCGCGATCGGCCCCGGCCTCGGGCGCACCGACGGAACGATCGAGCTCGTGCGGATCCTGCTCGAGCGGCTGCAGGTTCCGGTCGTGCTCGACGCAGACGCGCTGTGGGAGCTCGAGCCGTTCGCGCGTGCGGCGCCGACGGTGCTCACGCCGCACACGGGCGAGCTTTCGCGACTTCTGAACGTCGACGCCCGCGACGTCGACGCGCACCGGCTCGACGCAGCGCGGCGCGCCGCGTCCCGGTTCGGTGCGGTCGTGCTGCTGAAAGGAGCGGGCACGATCGTCGCCTCGCCGCGCGAAGGCGTGCTCGTCGCGTCGTACGGGACGCCGGCGCTCGCCACGGCCGGCTCCGGCGACGTGTTGACGGGCATCGTCGCGTCGTTTCTCGCGAAGGGGATCGAGCCGCGCGTCGCCGCGGCGACCGCCGCTGTCGCACACGGCGTCGCCGCCGAGTTGCTCGACCCGCAAGCGGGTGCGATCGCCTCCGACCTCTTGCCGGCGCTCCGGCGCGCGCTCGTCGGCCACGGCCTCCAGCGCGCCCCGCTGCAGTGAGATCCGAGCTCCGCATCGACGTCGGCGCGCTGCGCCGGAACGTCGCTGCGCTCCGGCGCACCCTCGACGGCTCCGAGCTCTGGGCGGTCGTCAAGGCGAACGCGTACGGGCACGGCGCGCTCGATTGCGGCGCGGTGGCGCTCGATGCCGGTGCGACCGCGCTGTGCACGGCGACGGTCGGCGAGGCACTCGCCCTGCGCGGCAAGCTG
>JAICUZ010000080.1 GCA_025935595.1 Burkholderiales bacterium | reverse complement strand
TCGCGGTCCGGCGTGGGCGCGAGCGTCTCCATGAACGCTCCCAGGAGTCGGTCGTCGCCGGGATCGGCCCGGTCGACCTCTCCGACAACGGCTCGAACTACTAGGGCGGTTCGAACTACTAGAGCGGCGACCCCCCGTCGTTCTGCCAGTGCCCGTACGGCGCGTACACGTCGGCGCCTGACGTCGTCTCCCGTTCGACGCTCTCGGCGAGCGGCGTCGGCAGATAGACCCACTCGCGCGCGGTGCGCGCGCCGACCGTGAGGAGCACGCACTGCTCCGTCCCCGTGGCGGCGAACGCGTGTGCGGTTCCGGGCGGGCAATGCACGAAGTCCCACTCGATGAGCTCACGCTGCTCGCCCTCGATCGTCAACGTGCACGTCCCCGACAGGACGAGAAAGGCTTCCTGGTTTCCCGGCTCGGCGTGGTACAGCGTGCTCGGTTGGCCAGGCTGAAGCACGGAGAGGCCGATCCCGAGCTGGTCGAAATGGATCGGTGCCTGGTCGGTTCCGCGCACCACGGGGCCGTTCGCCTCGAACGCACATCGCTGCCCGAACGTGGGATGCAGCGTCCAGGCGGCTTCGCGTGCGTTGACGAGGAACCAGCCCTCGGACGTGGGCGCCAGCCCGGTGCCGATGCGCTCGAGACGTGCCTCGTCCATCCACGGCACGCTACCGTGGATCCCATGACGAGCTTCAGCCTTCGCCAGGTGAAGCTCCGTCCGGGCGAGCAATACCGTGACGAGCTCGAGGTCGAGCTACCGGCCTTCGAATTCGGCGGGCAACGCTACGTGCCCGTGCCGGAGCAGGTACCGGCGGCATTCGAGATCACGCGCGCGAACACCGGGACGGTGTTCTCGCTGCAGTTCACCGCGCGGCTGCACGGCCCGTGTTACCGCTGCCTGGACGACGCGGTGCTCGAGGTGCCGATCTCTGCGCGCGAGTACCAGGCGGAGGATCCCGAGGACGAGCAGATGCAGACGCAGTACGTCGTCGGGGCGAACCTCGACGTCTCCCAGTGGGCGCGCGACGCGGTGGCGCTCGCGCTGCCGGAGCAGATCCTCTGCCGCCCCGATTGCGCCGGGCTCTGCTCCGTGTGCGGGAAGAACCTGAACGACGAGCCGCACACGCACGAGGAGGAGCACGGCGACCCGAGGTGGGCTGCGCTCGAGGCGTTGCGCGAGGAGCGCTAAAGAGCGAGCGTTCGCGTGATCTCGATCCGCTCCAGGAACCGTCGGTCGTGCGTCACGACGACGAGGGAGCCCTCGTAGCGGGCGAGCGCCGTCTCGAGCTCTTCGATCGCCTCGAGGTCGAGGTGGTTCGTCGGCTCGTCGAGGATCAAGCAGTTCACGCCTCGCGCTGCGAGCAGCGCGAGCCCGGCGCGTGTGCGCTCGCCGGGTGAGAGCGACTCCGCGTCGCGGTCGACGTCGTCGGCTCCGAGCGCGAACTTCGCGAGGAGCGTGCGCGCGTCCGTGGTCGCGAGCGCAGCGAGACGCGCGAAGTCGTCGATCAGTGTGCCGGTGAAGAGATCGCGCGCCTGGTTGAGCTCCCCGAACACGGTGCCGGAGCCGATCCGACGCTGCCCGCCGGCAAGGGGCAGGTCGCCGGTCAGCGCGCGAATCAATGTCGTCTTCCCGGAGCCGTTTGGCCCGACGACCGCGAGTCGGTCGCCGTAGCCGAGGAGGACGTCGACCGGTCCGATCGTGAACGAGCCGACTTCGACGTGTGCGCCGGCGAGCTCGGCGATGAATCCGGTCGGCGGCGGGGTCGCGAACTGCAGCTGCAGCCGCCAAGGGCTCCACGGCTTGTCGACCACCTCGAGCCGCTCGAGGTGGTGCTTTGCCTGCGCGACCTTGCCGCGCAGCGCATTCGTGCCGCGGCGGTCCGCCATCGCCCCGCCCGCGCGCGCCTCCGAGCGACGGGTCGAGAGCAGCGTCGTGTACCGATCGCGCTCGATCACGTAGTCGGCGTACGCAGCTTCGTGTTGGCCGCGCGCACGCTCGCGCGCCGCTTCGTAGTCGGACCATGTGCCCGCGTACTCGTGCACCTTCCGGGTCTCGCCTTCGATCTCGACGACGCGTGTGACGGTGCGGTCGAGGAACGCCCGGTCGTGCGAGACGAGCACGACACCCGCTGCGAGCTCGTCGAGGAAGCGCTCGAGCCGGTCGAGCCCTGCGAAGTCGAGGTTGTTCGTGGGCTCGTCGAGGAGGAAGACGTCGAAGCGCGCGAGGAGGATCGCGGCGAGCGCGACGCGAGCGGCCTCGCCGCCGGAGAGGGACGCGAGCTCGCGTTCGTCGCGCCGGCCGAGGCCGACGCCGTCGAGCACTGCGCCGGCCCGCGCGTCGAAGTCCTCGCCGCCGAGCAGGAGATACCGCTCGAGCGCCTCGGAGTAGGCGTGAGCGAGCGCCGGCTCGCGCGCGAGCCGCGCCGCCAGTTCGTCCATCTCGTGCTCCGCGGCACCGACGCCGGTGCGACGGGCGAGGTAGCCCCGAACCGTCTCGCCCGGCCGGGCCTCCGGCTCCTGCGGCAGGTAGCCGACGGCACCGGAGCGCACGACCTCGCCGCGGTCCGGCTTCTCGAGCCCGGCGAGCACGCGGAGCAGGGTCGACTTCCCGATCCCGTTCGGGCCGACGATCCCGACTCGGTCACCGGGCGACACGATCAACGAGACGTGGTCGAGCACCTGCGCGGCGGCATAGGACTTCGAGATGTTGCGGGCGGCAAGCGAACCCGGCACGGACAGACCTCCTGAGAGCGAAAGGCGAGAAGAAGCGCGGTTTCGGTCTAGAGATCCGTCATGGTGCGCCCGCAGGACGGGCGGCGGCACTCTAGCAGCGCGGGCCTTCGGCTACACTGGCGCGCGCTCATGGCAGTCCCGAAGAGGAAGACCTCGAAGGCCCGTCGCGACAAGCGCCGCGCCACGCACGCGATCGAGGCGCCGCGCGTCAACACCTGCCCGCAGTGCGGGTCGCCGAAGCGCGCGCATCGCATCTGCCCGACCTGCGGCACCTACAAGGGCCGCGAGGTCGAGCCGCTCCGCCTCCAGGCTCCGTAACCTTGCGCCCATGACCCGCGTCGCGGTCGACGCGCTCGGTGGAGACAACGCGCCCGGCGAGGTGATCCTCGGCGCGCTCGACGCCGCCGCGACCGGGACGGACGTCGTGCTCTACGGCCCCGCCGGCCTCGACACGCAGGGACTGCCGCTCGTCGAGACGACCGAGGTGATCGAGATGGCCGACAAGCCGGCTGAAGCGGTGCGTGCCAAGCCGGATTCGAGCCTCGTCGCCGCGGTACGCGGAGTCGCGCAACGGGACGCCGACGCGGTCGTGTCGGCCGGCAACACGGGCGCGATGCTCGCCGCCGGCCTGCTCCACCTCCGCCGGCTGCCGGGTGTGATGCGACCCGCGATCGCCGTGCCGATCCCGGCACGGCAAGGGCCGAGCGTGCTTCTCGACGCCGGCGCGAACGCCGATGCACGCCCCGACCACCTGCTCCAGTTCGCCCACATGGGCGCCGTCTTCTGCGAGGAGATTCTCGGCGTGGCGAATCCCGAAGTGCGCTTGCTCTCGATCGGCGAGGAAGCCGAGAAAGGAAACCAGCTGACGCTCGAGGCGCACCAGTTGCTCCGCGACGACGGCACCCTGAACTTCCAGGGGAACGCGGAGAGCCGCGACCTGCTGCGCGGCGCCGCCGACGTCGTCGTCACCGACGGGTTCACCGGCAACGTCGCGCTGAAGCTGCTCGAAGGGACGATCAAGGAGCTGCTCGACGCCCTCCGGGAAGAGATCACCGCCACCGCGACCGGGAAGATCGGCGGCGCGCTGATCCGGCCGGCGGCGCGGCGCCTGCGCACGCGGCTCGATCCCGATACGTACGGCGGCGCGTACCTGCTCGGGCTGCGCGGCCTGGCGGTGATCGCCCACGGATCGAGCGGCCGCACGGCGGTCGCGAACGCGATTCGGCTCGCGGCGCGAGGAGCCGAGCACCGGGTCGTCGAAAGGCTCGCGGAGCGGCTCCCGGAACGTGTCGGTGTATGATCGCCCGGTTTTTAGCCACCCCCGAAACCCCAGACAATTGAGGTGACATGGCAGCGTCGCGTGAAGAGGTCTACGAGCGGGTCAAGGAAGTCCTGACCGAGCAGCTCGGAGTCGAAGACGATCAGATCACCGAGGAAGCGTCGTTCCAGGACGACCTCGACGCCGACTCGCTCGACCTCGTCGAGCTGATCATGGAGCTCGAGGACCAGTTCGGGATCAAGATCTCGGACGAGGACGCTCAGAAGATCACGACCGTTGGGCAGGCCGTCGACTACGTCACGTCCCACCAGTAGGGCGAGAACTCTCAGGGAGCTGATCGACTCGCTCCCGCCCGAACGGGCGGGAGCGGTCTTCACCCACTCGTCGTGGGCCGCCGAGCGCACGGCGTCCTACGAGCGGCTCGAGTTCCTCGGCGACTCCGTGCTCGAGCTGTCCGTCGCGCGCACGCTCTTCGACTCGTTCCCCGGCTTCAGCGAGGGACGGATGGCGAAGGTGCGCTCGCATGTCGTCTCGCGCGCCAGTTGTGCCGTCGTCGCCCGAGAGCTCGGGCTCGGCGAACGGCTGCGCGCCGAAGCGACGGGACCGCCGGAGGAGGTCGAGCGGCTCGCGCGCAACCGCAACGTGCTCGCTGCGCTGCTCGAGGCGGCGATCGCGGCGGTCTATCTCGAGCACGGCTTCGAGGCGACCGAAGGCGCGATCGTCGAGGCGTTCGCGCCCCGGATCGAGTACGCGCTCACCTCGCACGTCGACCACAAGACGGAGCTACAGGAGCAGCTTGCGCGCACGGGGCGCACCGTCTCGTATACGACGCTGCACGTCGACGGGCCGCCGCACGACCGCTCGTTCACGGCGGCGGCGATGATCGGCGAGGAGGTCGCCGGCACCGGCGTCGGGCGGTCGAAGAAGGACGCGGAGCAGCAGGCGGCGCGTGAGGCGCTCGTCGCCGTCAACGGAGCAGGCGGCGATGGAGATCCTGCGTCGCCTGGGACGGTGTGATACCCAGATCGTCGCGCAGCCGGCAGCGCAGCGAGTCGAAGACGCGCAGTGCCTCGGCAGTGTTTCCCTCGCGATCGAGCGCGTCCATCAGGATTCGGTAGCCGGTCTCGCGATACGGCTCGAGCTCGACGAGGCGTCGTGCCGCGCGCACGGCAGCGGCAAGCTCGGTTCCCCCGACGCCGATCGTCGCCGCCGCATACGCCTCGACGGCGCGCACGTGCAGCGCCGAGAGGGAGCGGCGCTCCTCGTCGATCCACGGCGCGTCCTCGCCTGCGAGGAACGGGCGTCCCGCGACGAACATCGCGACCTGTGAAGGCCCCCAGGCCTCGTGGGGGTGCCCGAGGGCGAGGGCAGACTCGGCGCGGTGCACCGCGGCGGTCGCCGCCTCGACGTCGACCCAGAGCTCCGGCACGTCCGGACGCAGGCCGTCCAGCGGCAGCACGCGGCGGACCTTGGAGAGAAGCGGCGCGAGACCGCCGTCGCGGCCGTCCGGCCACAGCGCCTCGAGCACCTCCTCGCGGGTGGCGGTGCGGTCTCGGTTCGCGACCAGGTAGGCGACGAGCAGCCGGCCCTGCCGGCCCGGCAGGTCGCCCTCGACACGACGCCCGCGGAGCTCGACCACGAACCGCCCGCAGAGCTGCACTTTCGCCCCGGCCAACTCGGCGCCAACATAGACCCAACCCTGGGGCCGTACAACCACTGCGAGTCGACGAAGGGAGGACGAAATGGCCAAGCAGATCACCTGCGAGTGCGGCGCGGTCATCCGCGGCGCAACGGACGACGAGGTCGTCGGCGGCGCACGGGAGCACATGCGCACCGATCATCCAGATCTCTTCGCGAAGGTCTCGGACGACGACCTTCGCGGTTGGATCGAGGAGGTGTAGCGTGGCAACCGTGTCGTTCGATGCTGCTGCCTACAAGGAGACGACGCGGGCGCAGTGGCAGGACGCAGCGCAAGCGTGGCACCGCTGGGACCCGGTGTTCGACCGCTGGCTCGGTCCCGCGACCGAGCTGATGCTCGACCTCGCCGAGGTAGGCCCGGACACACGCGTGATCGACATCGCCGCCGGCTCGGGCGGGCAATCGATCGCAGCCGGCCGTCGCGGCGCCACCGTGCTTGCGACGGACATCTCGTCGAACATCCTCGAGCAGGCCGCGGATGCGGCACGCACGGCAGGTGTCTCGACGATCGCGACGCGTGTCGTCGACGGGGAGGATCTCGACGTCGATCCCGGTACGTTCGACGCCGCGATCTCGCGCCTCGGGCTGATGTACATGCCGGACAAGCAACGCGCACTCGCACAGGCGCGACGGGCCTTGCGGGACGGCGGCAAGTACGCCGCGATCGTGTTCGCGGAGCCGGACCGAAACGGGTTCTTCTCCGTGCCGATCGGGATCATCCGCCGGCGGGCCGAGCTGCCGCCGCCCGCGCCGGGGCTCCCGGGGCCGTTCTCGTCGGCGACGCTCGGTGAGCAGCTCGACGCTGCCGGCTTTCGGGACGTGGAGGTGCACCGGGTCGAGGCGCCGCTCGAGCTCGCCTCGGCAGCTCTGTGCACGCAACTCGAGCGCGAGTCGTTCGGCGCGCTGCACCAGATGCTGGCGGGTCTGTCGGAGCAAGACCGCCAGGACACCTGGCGCGAGATCGAGACGGCGCTCGGCGAGTTCGAGACCGCGGAGGGGTTCCGCGGCCCGTCCGAGCTGCTGGTCGGGGTCGGCACGAATTGACGCGGCGGGCGGCGTCCGCGCCGCTCGCTAGCCTCCTCACCGCGTGCACCTGAGGGCGATCAAGCTGCGCGGCTTCAAGTCGTTCGTCGACCCCGTCGAGATCCAGCTGGAGCCCGGGGTCTCCGTCGTCGTGGGCCCGAACGGCTCCGGGAAGTCGAACGTGTCGGATTCGATCCTCTGGGCGACCGGCTCGATGAGCCCGGGCGAGCTGCGCGCCGAGAAGCCCGACGACGTCCTGTTCGTCGGCTCGACGACCGGGCGCTCGCAGGTCGACTTCGCCGAGGTCGACCTGCTCTTCGACAACTCCGACGGGGCATGGCCCGACCTCCCCTTCAGCGAGGTCTCGGTCGCGCGCCGTCTGCACCGCGGCGGCGAGGGCCAGTACCTCGTGAACAAGGCGGCGGTACGCCGAATCGACCTGGTCGAGCTCCTGTCCGACGTCGGCCTCGGCGGCGGGCTGCGCTCGGTCATCTCGCAGGGCCGCGTCGAGACCGTCCTCAACTCGAAGCCCGCAGAACGGCGCGAGCTGATCGAAGAGGCGGCCGGGCTCGGGCGCTTCAAGCGCCGTCGTCACCGTGCGGAGCTCAAGCTCGCGCGCGTCGCCGTCCAGGTCGATCGCGCGCGCGATCTCGAGGACGAGGTCAAGAAGCGGCTTCGCCCGCTGGCGCTGCAGGCGACTGCCGCCGAGCGCGCCGAGAAGCTCCGGGTCGAGATCGGGCGATTGCAGGCGGCGATCGCGACGCTCGATCTTGCGCGCCTCGCCGAGCGGCGCGCGGAGGCGGAACGGCGCCGCGCGGCGACGGCAGAGGAGCGGCGCGCGCTCGACGAGAAGATCGCGGCGCTCGTCGCCGAGCGCGAGCACGCCGAAGAAGAGCTCACGGATTCCGCCGGAGCGCGGGAGCAGGCGACTGCCGCGCTGTACCGGTTGCGCAGCGGCGGCGAGCGCATCCAACTTCGCCGCGAGTCGGCCGCGTCGTTCGCAGCGATGGTCCGTTCCGACCTTGCGACCGCGCGGGCGTACGACCCGAGCGCGTCTGCCGAGCTCGAGCAGGCGGCGCGCGCCGCCGCTGCCGCCGCGCAGTCCGCGGCCGGCGAGCGGGCGCGGCTGCAGGTCGAGGCGGAGGAGCGGTGGGCGCGGGTCGCCGCGGTCGAGCGGCAGACGCAGGCCGTGGCCGCGGCTCAGCTCGACGACGTGCTCGCCCGGCGGGCCGAGACGGAGTCGCTGCTCACCGGCGGCGGCCGCGACGCGTTGCTCGCTCTGCGTGGCGCGACTCAGCGCCTCGCTGTTCGGCACGAGTCGTCGCAACGCCTCCTCGCGGAGCTCCGTTCGGAGCTCGGGGACGCGCAGCGGACACCGCGCGGGCCGTCCCCGGCCGAGCTCGGCCGCGTCGCCGACGAGACCGACGCTGCCGCGCGCGCGGCCGTGCGTGAGCGCGATGACCTGGACGCACGTGTGGGCCTCGCGCGCGAGCGGCTCACCGCGCTGGAGCAGTCGCTGGCCGAGCGCGAAGGCTTGCCGCCGGCGGCACGTGCGCTCGCCGAGCAGGGCGAGCGGCTTGCGCTGCAGCTGCTCGAGGTTTCGGCCGGTCGCGAGCGTTCGGTCGCGGCCGCGCTCGCACACCGGGCGTCGGCGGTCATCGTCGACGACGCGCAGCGTGGGCTCGATCTCGTTCTGCAGGCACAGTCTTCCGGGCTCGGTTCGGTGCTCGTGCTCGTCGGACGGGATCCGCGCGAGCTGGCGAACGTGCCGGTCGTCCCGCGCGAGGAACTGCTCGCTTCGACCGTTCCGGCAGTCACCGAGGACGGCATCGGCTGGGACCCGCACCGCGGCGAGCTCTGGTTCGCGGGCGAGACCGCCGAGGCGGTCCTGCTCGAGCTCGACGCACGGCGTCGCGAATTGCGTGCCGAAGTCGAGCAGCTCGCCGAGCAGGCGGCGCAAGCCGCGCAGCGCGTCGAAGAATCGGTGGAGCGTGCACGCGCGGCGGCTGCGGCGTTCGCGCCCGTCGCGCACCTGCGCAGCATCCGTCGCACCGACCCGATCCGGCTCGAGCGGCTCGTGGGCGCAGCGGAGCGGCTCGACGAGACGCTGCGGGTCGCGGCTTCGGTCGCAGTTCGGCTGGAGACGCCGCTCGCCGAGCGCACGGGCCGCCTCGCCGAAGACCTGCGGGGCATCGCCGCCCGTGAGGCCGACCTGCGCCGGGCGGTCGCGGCTGCGGACGCGCGCGCCCTGGCTGCTGAACGTCATGCGAACGGGAGGACCGCCGAGCCGGGCGGCGATGTCGATGCACTTCGCCTCGTCGCGACCGAGCTGTCCGCGAGCGCAGCGGCGGCAGCGACGACCGCTGACGAAGCCGCCGATCGTGCGCGCGCCGCTGCCCGTGCGCTCGCCGAAGCCGACCCGGCACGCGCGCGCCGGCCGAACGAGCTCGTGCTGGCGCGGCTCGTCGCCGACGCCGACCGGCTGGAGGAGGCCCTCGCCATCGACGTCGATCGCTTCGAGGCGCCTGTGCGCAGCCGCGCCGAGGCGCAGGCGGCACGCACGACCGAGCTCGGCACCGAGCTACGACGGCTCGCCGCAGCTGAGGTCGAGCTGCGGCAGATTGCGTCCGCCGCGGGCGAGCGGCTCTCCGCCGTCGACGTCGAGCTTGCGCGCACCGACGCCGAGCGCGACGAGGCACAGCGGCGGCTCGATGCGGCTGCCGCCGAGCCGGCGGAAGGCGAGGATCGTGACGAGCTCGCCGACAAGCTCGACCGGTACGAGCGGCGCCGCGAGCAGCTCGGCCAGGTGAACCCACTCGCGAAGGAGGAGTACGAGGCGGAGAAGGAGCGGCTCGCCGAGCTGTCCGTCCAGCGCGCGGATCTCGAGAACAGCCTTCGGGAGCTGGAGCAGCTCCGTGACGACCTGACGAGAACGGTCGAGACGCGATTCGCCGAGACGTTCGAGGCGGTCGAGCGTCACTTCCACGAGGTGGCGACGACGCTGTTCCCGGGCGGCGAAGGTCGCCTGCGCCTCACCGAGTCGGACGATGAGGACGAGGAAGCGGGGATCGAGGTCGAGCTGCGCCCGGCCGGCAAGCGCGTGACGCGCCTGTCGCTTCTCTCCGGCGGCGAGAAGGCGCTCGGCGCGATCGCGTTCCTATTCTCGCT
>JAICUZ010000090.1 GCA_025935595.1 Burkholderiales bacterium | reverse complement strand
TCGTGAGCGGGACGAGCTGGTAGATCGTCCCGTCGCGGTCGATCACGAAGTGCGCGCACGTTCCAGGGAGCTCGTGCAGCTCGGCGTCCGGGGTGTCGCGCGCGAAGGTGCTCCAGGCCGAGGAGAACGTGGTGCTCGCGGTGTAGTGCTCGACGATCACGCGCGGACGGGTGAGACGCCAGGTGTGCAGGCCGTAGTGACGGTTCGCGTAGGCGGCGGTTTGCGCTCGCCTCGCGGCATCGAACGGGATCGGCTTCTGCATGATCGGCGGCTTCGCGGGGACGGCGAGCGCGACCAGGAGGGCGGCGAGGATCCGCATGTCGCAGATCCTCGCCGATCGTCCCTATGGCGGCGGCAGCTTCCCGTTCACGAGGTCGGTGACTCTCGCCTCGATGTTCGCGGTCTCGTCGGCGACGAGCGCTGCGATCAGCTCCGCCCTCGACTTGCCGGCGGTTGCGTCGGCGATCTCGCCGAGCGTCTTGCCGGACTGCAGCTGCGTCTGCAAGGCGCTCTCCGAGAGCCCGAGATAGGTCGCCGCGGCCTCGAGGCCGCGTCCGTGCGGCCCGCCGGGCGACCCGGTCGAGTTGATGCGGTCGGTGATGTGCTGCTTCAGGCCGGGCAGGATCCCGCCGGCCTGAGCCTGCGTCAGCCGGCCGCTCGAGACGTCCGCTGCGATGTTCTTCTGCGCGGCGGCGACGAGCACGTCGACGAGGCCGTCGGCCGACTTGCCGTCGGTCGCATTTGCGACCTCCGCCAGCGACTTGCCGCTCCGGAGCCTCGTCTGGAGCTCGCTCTCTGTGAGGCCGAGGTACGTCGCAGCGACCGAGAGGTCGTCGTGCATTCCGCCCGGCCCGCCGGCGTGGAGGCCGTGCGAGAGCCCGCCCGAGTGAGTGTGGCTCGACTCCGCGACCGCTGCGCCTGCGCCCGCGAGACTTGCGGCGGCGACCGCGATCGCTACGTGGGACTTCCGTGATTTGGTCATGGGAAGCAGTCTTCGACCGCTCCCTAAGACCTGCTTGTGACGGGCCTAGGAGTTCGCCTCGAGCCGTGCGCGGATGGCCGAGCGGACGCGGGTCGCGACCGACGGCATCTCGCGTTCCATCTGGCGGAACTCGCGCTCGAACATCACGATCAGCTCCATCGGCGTCGTCGCGACGACCGAGGCGGTGCGCCGCTCCGTCTCGAGGAGGCCGATCTCGCCGAAGAAGTCGCCTGCGCCGAGCTCGGCGATCCGGTCGCCGTTCGAGATCACCGCGGCGGCGCCGTCCTCGATGATGAAGAACTCGTGGGCAAACTGCCCTTCGCGTGCGAGCTCGTAGCCCTCGGGCACCGACACCTCGTCGGTCCAGCGCGACACCCGCTCGAGCTCGGCCTTCGTGAGGTCGGAGAAGATCGCAACGCCTGCGAGCCGGCCGGCATCCATGCGCTAGATCATTGCACGGTCGGCGCCGACGGGAAAATCAGCGTGGCGGCCGCGTGGTGCCGCGCACGACGAGGTCGAGCGGCAGCGTCTCGACGTGGACCGGCGCCGGCTGGCCCGCGAGCGCCTGGAGCAGCAGCTCTGCGCCGCGCCGGCCGCTCTCGAAGAGCGGCTGTCGGACGGTGGTCAGGCCTACGTAGCTCGCGATCTCGATGTCGTCGAAGCCGATCACCGACAACTGCCCGGGGACGTCGACCCCGAGCCCGCGCGCAGCCTCGAGCACGCCGAGTGCCTGCACGTCGGACGCCGCGAACACTGCCGACGGCGGCTCGGGAAGCCGCAGCAACTCTTCTGCGATGTTGCGTGCGAGGTGGCGGCTCTGCGTCCCCTCGCGGACGTAGTCGCGGCGCATGGGGACCGAGGCAGCTGCGAGCGCCCGCTCGTAGCCGATCGTGCGATCGCGGCTCGATTGCCTGCGGAACGGGTCGGCCGGCTTGTCGCCGATGAACGCGATCCGCCGGTGCCCGAGCTCGAGCAGGTAGCGGGTCGCGAGCTCGCCGCCGCCCACGTCGTCGATCACCACGCTCGGCAGGCCGTCGTGGTGTGCGTCGATCAGGACGCACGGGATCGAGCCGGCGCTCAGCCGCCGCACCTCTTCGTCCGGCGGGATGAGCGACACGACGAGCAGGCCGTCGGTGCGGTGCGCGTCGGCGAGCAGGCGGAACGCACGCTGCTGCCGGTCGGCCGACTCGACGTCGTAGAGGGCGATGTCGTACGGCGACGCCGCGAGCGCCGTGACCACTCCGCGGACCCGCTCGATCGGGGACGCCTCGGTCAGGAACGGCAGCACGACGCCGATGACGAGCGTCCGCTTGAGCGACAGCGCCTGCGCGACCGAGCTCGGCCGGTACTCGAGGATGCGGATCGCCTCGAGCACGCGCTCGCGCGTGGCCGCGGCGACGCTCCCCCGTTCGTTCAAGACGCGGGAGACCGTGGCGATGCCGACGCCTGCATGCGCGGCGACATCGGCAATGCGGGCCGGCGTGCTGGGAACCGCTTCCATCCGGAACTGGTGTTTTGCCTGCCGACGGCCCAGAAGTCAAGTCGGTTTCCGCTTGCTTCCATGCTGGTGAACGCGGTATTCTGGCCGTCCCGTGGTCGACTGGAAGCGGTTCCAATGGAAGGACGAAGGAGGGGAACTCTGAAGTGAACGCGCAACGGACCACCCACGGTGTCCGCTGGCAGCTTGCTCTGGCGGCCGTCGCGGTCGCCGCGCTTGCCCTGACCGCCGGCGTAGCTCTCGCCGGGCAGCAGACCCACAAGGCAGGGGTCACCGTCACCGCGCTGATCGGGAGCTCGGGTCCCGCGGAGACCTACGCCGTCAACAACGCTGCTCGGGCGTGGTCGAAGCAGACCGGCAATACCGCCAAGGTGATCGTCGCCTCGGACCTCGGCCAGCAGCTCGCCCAGGGATTCGCGTCGGGTAACCCGGCCGACATCTTCTATCTGGGGAACGACCAGGTCGCGACGTACGCCAAGTCGGGCGTTCTCGCTCCGCTCGACAACCTGAAGAACGTCAACTCGTTCTATCCGTCGCTGAAGGCGGCGTACACCTACAAGGGCCACCTCTACGCGGCGCCGAAGGACTTCTCGACGCTGGCGCTCGTGATCAACACAGCCTCGTGGAACGGTGCGAAGCTGAAGAACGCGGACCTCCCGAAGACGTGGAAGCAGCTCGCCTCCGTCGCGAAGAAGCTGACGCGGAACGGGCAGGTCGGGCTTTGCACGAACCCCGAGTTCCACCGGCTCGGCGTCTTCATGCTGCAGAACGGCGGCTGGCTCGTCTCGAAGAACGGGAAGACCGCCACCGTCAACAGCAAGGCGAACATCGCGGCGTTCAACTTCGTCAAGTCGATGATCAAGAACGGCTCGATGAAGCTGACCAACCAGATCGGCGCAGGCTGGGGCGGCGAGGGCTTCGGCAAGAAGGAATGCGCGATGACGATCGAGGGGAACTGGATCTCGGGCGCGATGCAGCACGACTACCCGACCGTGGGTTGGCGTGTCGCCGAGCTTCCCGCAGGTCCCTCCGGCATCAAGGGGACGCTGCAGTACGACGGAGGCTGGGGCCTCGCGGCCGCTTCGAAGAACAAGGCCGAGGCGATGGCGCTCATCACCTACCTGACCCAGACGAAGGTGCAGATGGGCAACGCCAAGGCGTTCGGCGTGATGCCGTCGGTGAAGGCAGACCGCAAGCCGTGGAGCACGCTCTATCCGAAGTTCGCGCCGTTCCTTGCCGGTGCGGATTACTCGAAGAGCATCCCGACGGTTCCGAACATCGCCACGGTCCTCGGTGACTTCAACCAGCAGCTGCAGGGGCTGCCGAACACCGATCCGAAGACGATCCTGAACCGGATCCAGTCGGAGCTGCAGTCGGTCTTGAACCAGGCGTAGGGATCGACGTAGTGCACGCTCGCGGCGGGCGCTTCCCGGCTTTCGAGCCGGCGAAGCGCCCGCTCGGCGGGCTGGCAGGACCTCGAGGAGGGAGCAACGGTGCTGAAGCGATTCCGTGAGCCGGGCATCCGCGGTCACGAGGCGGCTGCGGGCTGGCTGTTCCTTCTCCCCGTGATCGTCATCCTCGGGGTCTTCCTCATCTTGCCGATCCTGATGGCGGCCTGGGTCAGCATCTCCGACTGGAACGGCAACGGCAGCCCGCTCGGCGCGCACGCGCACTACGTCGGCCTCGCGAACTACCGCCACCTGCTCACCGAGCCCGGCCTCGACCAGAACAACTTCGGCACCTCGCTCCGGAACAACCTCTACTACGTGATCTTCGTCGTCCCGATCCAGACGGTGGTCGCGCTCTTCCTCGCCGTCCTCGTCAACCGGCGCGTCAAGTTCGTCGGGTTCTTCCGGACGGCGTTCTACTTCCCGTCGGTCACGAGCTCGGTCGCGATCACCGTCCTCTTTCTCTTCCTCTTCGATCCGACGGGCGCGATCAACAAGCTGCTGTCGTTCGTCGGCTTGAACGGCCCGGCGTGGTTCTACGACCCGGACGGGCTCTTTCACATCATCATCAAGCACTTCGGCGTCCACAATCCGCCGTCCGGCCTCGCGAACCACTTCTTCCTCGGCGTCAGCTACTGGGACTGGCTCGCCGGACCGAGTGTGGCCATGTCCGTGTTCATCGTGATGGCGGTCTTCACCACCTCCGGGACGTTCATGCTGCTCTTCCTCGCGGCACTCCAGAACATCGACGACTCGATCAACGAGGCGGCCGAGCTCGACGGCGCGAGCGAGTGGCGCAAGTTTCGCCACATCACCGTCCCGATGATCCGGCCGACGATCTTCACGATCGTGACGCTCGGCCTGATCGGCACGTGGCAGATCTTCGACCAGATCTACGTCGGCACGAAAGGGAGCCCGTTGAACACGACGCTGACGCCGGCGTTCCTGTCGTTCAACGCGTCCTTCAACAGCAACGAATGGGGCGTCGGGGCGGCGCTTGCCTTCATCCTCTTCGCCATCATCGTGTTCTTCACGATCATCACCCGCATCGTCACGCGCGACCGCGACACCGTCCGGAAGCGGCGCTTCCGCGGTGCACTGGCGTTCGTCGGCATCAGGGGCGACCGGTGAGCGCCTCCACGGGTGTGAGCGGGCCGCGCAGCCTGCCGACCACGGCGCAGTCGGAACGGCGCCAACGCATCGCGCGCACGCTGACCTACAGCTTCCTGATCGCGGTCGCGATCGTCTACATCTTCCCCTTCGTGATCGCCGTCGTGACGTCGTTCAAGACGGAGCCGAACGCGACCGCCGATCCGCTCGGCCTGTGGCCTTCGCCGGTGTCGACGACTGCCTTCCACGACCTCTACACGGGCCAGGACTTCCTACGCTGGGTCAAGAACTCGGTGATCGTCACGTTGAGCGTCACGTTCCTGCGGGTCTTCCTCGACAGCCTCGCCGGGTACGCGCTCGCGCGGCTGCAGTTCCGGGGACGCGGCCTCGTGTTCGCAGCGATCGTCGCCGTCATGGCCGTCCCGGGCGTCGTGCTGCTCATCCCGAAGTTCCTGATGATCCGGCAGCTCGGGATGTACGACCACTACTCGGGGATGATCGTCCCGCTGCTCGTCGACGCGGCCGGCGTCTTCATCATGAAGAACTTCTTCGAGTCGATTCCCGTCAGCGTCGAGGAATCGGCGCGCATCGACGGCGCGAGCATCTTCCGGATCTACTGGTCGATCGTGCTGCCGATGGCGCGGCCGGCGCTCGTGACCATCTTCATCCTCTCGTTCCAGGGGTCGTGGAACGAGCTGGCGCACTTCATCATCAGCGCGCAATCGAGCTCGTTGAACACGCTGACGAAGGGTGTCGCCCAGCTCGCGTCCGGTCAGCTCGGGTCCGGCAACCGCTATCCGCTCAAGCTCGCGGCGTCGTGTTTGATGACGATCCCCGTCGCGGCGCTGTTCTTCATCTTCCAGCGTCGAATCATGAACGTGCAGTCGGGAGCGTTGAAGGAGTAGACCATGGCAGGCATCACTCTCAGCGACGTCAGCAAGATCTACGACGACGGCACACGCGCCGTCTCGGACCTGAACCTGGACGTGCAGGACGGCGAGCTCGTGGTGTTCGTGGGGCCATCCGGCTGTGGCAAGTCGACGGCGCTGCGGATGATCGCCGGCCTCGAAGAGATCAGCGAAGGCGAGATCAAGATCGGCGACCGCATCGTCAACAACTTGCGGCCGCGTGACCGAGACGTGGCAATGGTCTTCCAGAACTACGCCCTCTACCCCCACATGACCGTCGCCGAGAACATCGGCTTTGCACTGCGCATGCGGAAGGTTCCGAAAGACGAGGCGCGCCGCCGGATCGAGGAGACGGCGAAGATCCTCGGCCTCCAAGAGCACTTGCGCCGCAAGCCCCGCCAGCTGTCCGGCGGCCAACGGCAACGTGTCGCGATGGGACGCGCAATCGTGCGCGAGCCGCACGTCTTTCTCATGGATGAGCCGCTGTCGAACCTCGACGCGAAGCTGCGCGTGCAGATGCGTGCCGAGATTTCCCGCATCCAGCGGCAGCTTCGAGTCACGACCGTGTACGTCACGCACGACCAGGTCGAGGCAATGACCATGGGCGATCGCGTCGCCGTCCTGCGGCGCGGCGTGCTGCAGCAATTCGAGGCGCCGCAACGCCTGTACGAGCAGCCGGCGAACCTGTTCGTGGCGAGCTTCATCGGAAGCCCGGCGATGAACATGCTCGACGGGAGGCTGGAGCGGAACGGTGACGGAATGGTCTGCAAGATCGGCTCGGCGTCGTTCGTGCTGCCGGCAGAGATCGTCAAGGATCGTCCCGCGCTCGCGAATCATGTCGGCAAGCCGATCGCCGTCGGCATTCGCCCGGAAGCGCTCGACCAGTCGGAGTCGCAAAACGGCGATACCGGGGTGCTGCGGGGACGCGTGCAGGGGATCGAGGCGCTCGGCTCCGAGCTCCTCGCCTACGTCGACATCGAGGCGAAACCTGTCCTCGTCGAAGACGTTCTCGAGGGGATCGTCGATATGGAGGCGGCCAAGGACATCGCCGAGATCAAGGGTGACGCCGACGGCGCCCGCGCGACCGTCGTCGCCAGGCTCGATCCGTCCGCGCGGGTACATCCCGACGACGTGCTCGAGCTCGCCGTCGACCTCCGTCGCCTCCATTTCTTCGACCTCGACAGCGGCCGGACGATTCGCGCGTGAGGCTCACGCTGCTCGACGGGTCCTCGTTCGTCGTCTGTGACGAACGGGGCGACCTTGGAGGAGACGCGGCGGCGTCCGGGTTCTTCGCGGCTGACACGCGGTTTCTGTCGCGGTCCGTGCTCACGATCGACGGCGAGCGCGGCGAGCCCGTGTCGTTCGAGCAGGGCGCGCCGCACGTCGGCGTGTTCGTCTTGCGCTGGCCGTCCGGGCTGGAGGTGCGGCGGGAGCTCTTCGTCGGGCGCGGCCTCGAGGAGACGGTCACCGTCTCGAATCCGACGGCGCGCGAGGTGGAGGCGGTGCTCGCGCTCGAGCTCGCGTCCGACTTCGCGGACATCTTCGCCGTCAAGCGGGTCGAAGACCTTGGGGCGCCGGGGACGTCCGAGGTCGCACCGACGCGACCGGAGCACTGGAAGGATGCGGGCACCGTCGAGTTCGCAGACGACGGCTTTCCCGCCCGGACGCTCGTCCATCTTGCGCCGCCGCCGGACGTGGCCGACGGCAGTGCCGCGACCTGCCGACTGCGGCTCGGGCCCGGCGAAGAGTGGCGGCTCGTTGTCGCCGTGCAGTGGATCCTGAACGGGACGCCCGAGCTCGACGCCGCTGCATTCGGGAAGCGCCTGCAGCAGGACCGGCGCGAACGTGACGCGTCGCTCGCCGACTGGTGGCGCTCGGCGCCGACGCTCGAGGCGCCGGGCGAGCCCGCGCTCGAGCGGACGTGGACCCACTCGCTCGCAGATCTCGCGGCGCTCCGCTTGCGCTGGGCGGGGACCGAGATGGTCCCCGCGGCCGGCCTGCCGTGGTTCATGACGCTCTTCGGCCGCGACACCCTGATCACGTCGTTCCAGGAACTTCTGCTCGGGCCTGGGCCTGCGGCGGCTGCGCTGCACGCGCTCGCCGACGACCAGGCCGAGGTCGACGACCCCGAGCGCGACGCGGAACCGGGGAAGATCGTGCACGAGCTGCGGCGTGGCAAGACCGCGCTCGTCTGGACCGACCGCTACTACGGGACCGTCGACGCCACGCCGCTGTTTCTCGTCCTGCTCTCGGAGCTGTGGCGGTGGAGCGGCGACGACGCGATCGTGCGCGCGCTGGAGCAGCCTGCACGGAAGGCGCTTGGCTGGATCGAGTCGTACGGCGATCGCGACGGCGACGGCTTCGTCGAGTACATGCGTCGCGGGTCGCACGGCATCGACAACCAGAACTGGAAGGACTCGTGGAACTCGATGGTGTTTCACGACGGCACGTTCGCGCAGGCGCCGATCGCGCCGGTCGAGGTGCAGGGCTACGTCTACGACGCGAAGCTGCGCACCTCCGAGCTGGCGCGCCGCGTGTGGGGCGACGAGGAGACTGCGGCGCGCCTCGAGCAAGAGGCGGCCGAGCTGCGCGAGCGGTTCAACGAGGTGTTCTGGCTCGAGGATCGCGGCTGGTACGCGCTCGGCCTCGACCGCGACAAGCGGCCGGTCGACGCGCTTGCCTCGAACATGGGCCATCTGCTGTGGAGCGGGATCGTTCCGGCCGCGCGTGTCGCGCAGGTCGCGGAACGGCTCACGTCCGGGCCGCTCTGGTCGGGGTGGGGGGTTCGCACGCTCGCCGCGGACGAGGCGGCGTTCGACCCGGTCGAGTACCACAACGGCACGGTCTGGCCCCACGACAACTCCTTGATCGCACTCGGTCTCGCACAGGCCGGCCGGCGCGCGGAGGCGAGCCGGATCGTGCGTGCGCACCTCGACGCGGCGCCGTTCTTCGAGTACCGGCTGCCGGAGCACTTCGCCGGCTTCGAGCGCCGCGACCCGGAGGCTCCGGGCGTCGTCCCCAGCTCTGCGCGGCCGCAGGCGTGGGCCGCGGGGACGCCGCTGCTCCTGCTGCGCGCCGAGCTCGGGCTCGAGCCCGACGTCGATGCGCGCGTGCTGCGCGTCACCGACGCCGAGCTTCCGGAGTGGATCGAGGGGCTATCGCTCGAAGGTGTTCCGGCGTTCGGCCGCCGCTGGCGCGTTCGCGTTCAGGACGGCCGCGCGTCGGTCGACCGCGTGTAGCGCGTGCCACATTTATGCTATGATCGTGGCATGGCACGGACCCGGATCAGCACGACGGTCGATGCCGACTTGCTGAAGAGCGCGCGACAGGTGCGCGCAGGGGTTACCGATGCGGCGCTGATCGACGAGGCGCTCGCGGCGCTGCTTGCTCGACGCCGTGCAGCCGAGCTCGACGCCGCGTACGCCGCCTACGACGAGCACCCGCTCGACGAAGCCGACGAGTGGGGAGATCTCGCCTCGTTCCGAGCGGCCGCCGGCGCGTCGTGACGGCCC
>JAICUZ010000069.1 GCA_025935595.1 Burkholderiales bacterium | reverse complement strand
TACAGCATCGACGCGACCGCGTCGACGCGGAGGCCGTCGACGTGGTACTCGCGGAGCCAGAAGAGCGCGTTCGCGAGCAGGAAGTTCTGCACCTCGGTTCGCCCGAAGTTGAAGACGTACGTGCCCCAGTCCGGATGGTGCCCGCGGCGTGGGTCGTCGTGCTCGTAGAGCGCCGTGCCGTCGAAGCGCGCGAGCGCCCACGGATCGGTGGCGAAGTGCGCAGGAACCCAGTCGAGGATCACGCCGATGCCGTTCGCGTGCAGGTGGTCGACGAAGTAGCGGAAGTCGTCGGGCGATCCCATCGTCGAGACGGTCGCGTAGAAGTTCGTCACCTGGTAGCCCCACGAGCCTGAGTACGGGTGATGCATGACGGGCAGCAACTCGACGTGCGTGAAGCCGAGATCCGTCACGTAGGCGGCGAGCTCGACCGCAAGCTCGCGCCACCCGAGGCCGTGCCGCCACGACGGCGCGTGCACTTCGTAGATCGAGACAGGCCGCCCGAGCGGCAGCTGCGCGCGTCGCGCCTCGAGCCAGTCCGAGTCGAGCCATTCGTACTGCGACTCGAAGACGACGGACGCCGTCTTCGGCGGCAGCTCCTGCTCGAACGACATCGGGTCGGCTTTCTCCCGGCCGTCGAGGTGGAACTTGTAGCGCTGTCCTGTCGTCGCGTCTTCGACGACGCCTTCCCAGATTCCCGTCGCGTCGACGGGAATCAGCCGATCGACGGTCGGGTCCCAGTCGTTGAAGTCGCCGACGACACTGACATAGCGGGCGTTCGGCGCCCACACCGCGAACCGCACGCCGGTGTGGGCCCGATGCGCACCGAGCTTCGCCCACAACTCCTCGTGACGACCCGCTCGCGCGAGCCAGATGTCGAGCTCGCCGAAGGCGGAGGACGTCAGACGGGCACCTCTTCCTCGAGCATGCGCGCGAGCCCCAGCACGGGGATGCGCACCCAGTCGGGCCGGTTGTTCAGCTCGTAGCGCAGCTCGTAGACCGCCTTCTCGAGCTCGAACACCTTCAGCAGCTTGTCCATCGCTGCGCCGGACGGGACGAGCGAGCGATCGACCGTCGCGCGATAGCCCTCGAGGAACTCTTCGCGTGCGCGTTCCTCCCAGTCCCCGGGCGCAGGCGAGTCGTGCAGCACCTGGGCGGCCGACGCGGCGTAGCCGAACGATCCCAGCATCCCCGCGACGTCGCGCAGCGGGCTGCGCTTGCGCCGCCGCTCGGGCAGCGATCGTGCCGGCTCCCCCTCGAAGTCGAGGATCACCCAGTCGTCGCCGTCCCACAGCGTCTGGCCGAGGTGGAAGTCGCCGTGCACGCGGATCACGCGTCCGGTGCCGCCGATGTTCGTGAGCAGCCGAAGCCGTTCGCGCACCTCCTCCCCACGGCCGCGGATGGGATCGAGGTCGGCGACATCCTCGGGCAACGACACGAACACTCGCTCGATCTCTTCGTCGACCGTCGCAGTGAGGAGACCGAGCGACTCGGAGGAGGTCTGCTCCGGGCAGAAGCTCGGGTCGGCCGGATCGGAGCCGAGCGCGCTGTGCATGCGTCCCGTCACCTCACCGAGGCGTCGGAGCGTGTCGAGGAACGCCTCGTCACCGGCCAGGATCGCGGCGATCGCGCGCTCCCATCCGTCCTCTGCGCCGACGACGAACCGCTGCATGATCCCGAGCGTCGCCTCCATCTGGGCGCCGACGTACGCGTACCAACCGGCGAGCTCGGCGATGTTCGCGAAGCCCGCTTCGGTCAGGAAGCGCAACAGCTCGAGCTCCGGGTTGATGCCGGCCTCGACCCGGCGGAACACCTTCAGGATCAGCGCATCGTCGAAGACGACGGACGAGTTCGACTGCTCGCCGCCGATGAGCCGGGCAGCGCCCGGTTCGCTCAGACCGCCGAGTGCCGCGAACTCCAGCGCGCCTTCGCTCGCCTGCACCGTCTCGCCCGCTCGCATCAGCTCGAGCAGCGCCTTCGCGTGCGCGTCGTCGGGAAGCGCGTCGAACCCGCCCCGGTCGGTGAGCAGCTGGTAGGTCTCGTGCGTGCCGGTCTCAAACCGGACCCCGACGAGCTGGAGCTCGAGATCGTCGCGCAACGTCGCGCGGTCGATGACGGTGGCGCTGCCGACGTCGCGCGTCTTCGAGCCGTACCAGCGCTGGCTCGTGATGAACTCGATGAGGGCGCTGTCGTCGCTCATTCCCCTGTCTCTTTCCGCAACTGGAACCAGAAGAACCCTCGAGGTGCAAGCGTAAGCAGATACGGCAGCTCGCCGATTCGCGGGAACCGCGTCCGGCCGAACATCTCCTCGGGGATGAAGCCCTCCCAGCGCGACAGGTCGAGCTCGACCGCCTGCGCGGAACGGGCGACGTTGTGGACGCAAAGAACGGTGTCGTCCTCGTAGGTCCGGACGTGCGCGAAGATCCGCGGGTTCTCCGGACGGAGCGCCTCGTAGGTGCCGAGGCCGAACACCGGGTGATCTTTCCGCAGCGCGATCAAGCGGTGCAGCCAGCGCAAGAGCGAGTTCGGCTGGCGGAGCTGCGCCTCGATGTTGACCGCCTGGAAGCCGTAGACGGGATCCATCAACGGCGGCAGATACAGCTGCTGGAAGTCGGCGCGCGAGAACCCGCCGTTCCGGTCGCCCGTCCACTGCATCGGCGTGCGCACGCCGTCGCGATCGCCGAGGAAGATGTTGTCGCCCATCCCGACCTCGTCGCCGTAGTAGAGGACGGGCGACCCGGGCAGCGAGAAGAGGATCGCGTGCATCAGCTGGATCTCGTCGCGCCCGTTGTCGAGCAGCGGTGCGAGCCGCCGGCGGATGCCGAGGTTCAGCTTCATGCGCGGATCCTTCGCGTATTCGGCGTACATGTAGTCGCGTTCCTCGTCGGTGACCATCTCGAGCGTCAGCTCGTCGTGGTTGCGCAGGAACAGGCCCCACTGCACGCCCTCCGGCAGCGCGGGCGTCTGCTCGAGGATCTCGATCATCGGCAGCGCGTCCTCGCGCCGCATCGCCATGAACATGCGCGGCATGACCGGGACGTGGAACGCCATGTGGCACTCGTCACCGTCGCCGAAGTACTCGACCACGTCGGCGGGCCACTGGTTCGCCTCGGCGAGCAGCACACGGTCCTGGTAGCTCGCATCGATCTCGGCGCGCACCCTCTTGAGGAACGCATGCGTCTCCGGCAGGTTCTCGCCGTTCGTTCCGTCGCGCTCGTAGAGGTACGGCACTGCATCGAGACGGAAGCCGTCGAGGCCGAGATCGAGCCAGAAGCGCAAGACGTCCAGCATGTTGCGCTGCACGTCCGGGTTGTCGTAGTTCAAGTCCGGCTGGTGCGAGAAGAAGCGATGCCAGAAGTACTGGCCGCGCACCGGGTCCCACGTCCAGTTCGACGGCTCCGTGTCGAGGAAGATGATCCGAGCTTCGGTCCAGCGCGTGTCGTCGTCGCCCCACACGTAGAAGTCGCCGTACTCGCCGCCGGGATCGGTGCGGCTCGCCTGGAACCAGGGATGGTCGGAGCTCGTGTGGTTCATGACCAGGTCCGCGATCACACGGATGCCGCGTTGGTGCGCCTGGTCGACGAAGTGCTTGAAGTCGTCGACCGTCCCGTAGTCGGGGTTGATCTCGTAGAAGTCGGCGATGTCGTAGCCGCCGTCGCGGAGCGGCGACGGATAGAACGGCAGCAGCCACACGCAGTCGACGCCGAGCCATTGCAGGTAGTCGAGCTTGTCGGTGAGCCCGCGAAAGTCGCCCGACCCGTCGTCGTTCCCGTCGAAGAACGCACGAAGGTGAACTTCGTAGAACACCGCCGTCTTGAACCAGAGCGGCTGCCGCTCGAACCAGCTGCCTGCTTCGCTCAACCCGCGACCTTCACGATGTGCGCTCCACCGGGCGGCAGCCTGACGTAGTTGCGTCCCGCGCGCCACGTGAACGCGGTGTCGGTCAGGAGCTCGCGGCCTGCGAACACGGGTGGGAAGCCGAGCGTCACCGGCACCGTGCAGACGCCTTCGCGATCGCCGAACGGGTCGATGTTCACGACGACGATCACGTCGTCCTTCGCGTACGCGACGAGCTGGTCGTTCTCGGTCTCGAGCCAGCGCAGGTTCTCCAGCCGCTGCAGTGCGAGCTCAGAACGGCGAATCTCGTTCAGACGCCGGACGAGCGGGAGCAGCGGGCCGTCGAGCGACCGCTTCTTCGCCTCGTACTTCTCCGAGTCGAGGTACTCCTCCGAGCCCTCGCGCACCGCAACGTTCTCGAACGACTCGTACCCGGAGTAGATGCCGTACGACGGCGACAGCGTCGCAGCCAGCACGAGCCGCGCCTCGAACGCCGGCCGTCCGCCCAGCTGGAGGTACTCGTGGAGGATGTCGGGCGTGTTCGTGAACATGTTCGGCCGGTAGAACGCCTGCCAGCTGAGGATCTGGTCGACGAACTCGCGCAACTCCTGCCTCGTGTTCTTCCACGTGAAGTAGGTGTAGCTCTGGGCGAAGCCGAGCTTGGCGAGCGTCGTCATCATCGCGGGACGCGTGAACGCCTCGGCGAGGAAGATCACCTCCGGGTGCTCGGTTCGCACCTCGCGGATCAACCACTCCCAGAACGCGGCGGGTTTCGTGTGCGGGTTGTCGACGCGGAACACCGTCACCCCGCGCTCGACCCAGCCGAGGACGACGTCGAGCAGTGCCTGCCACAACCCGCGCCAGTCCTCGGATTCGAAGTTGACGTTGTAGATGTCCTGGTAGCGCTTGGGAGGGTTCTCCGCGTACTTCAGCGTGCCGTCGGGGCGGCGGTTGAACCACTCGGGGTGCTCCTTCAGCCACGGGTGGTCCGGCGAGCACTGGATCGCGAAGTCGAGCGCGATCTCGATCCCCGACTTCCGCGCCGCGGCGACGAGGGCGTCGAAGTCCTTCCACGTACCGAGGCCCGGATGGAGTGCGTCATGCCCACCTTCCTTCGCACCGATCGCCCACGGCGAGCCGACGTCACCTTCGGTGTGCTCGACCGCGTTGTTCTTGCCCTTGCGGTTCGTGCGGCCGATCGGGTGGATCGGCGGCAGGTACAGGACGTCGAACCCGAGGTCGGCGAGCTCCGGCAGGACCTCGGCCACGCCGGCGAAGCCGCCGAACGAGCGCGGGAAGAGCTCGTACCAGGCGCCGAAGCGCGCGAGCTCGCGATCGACGTCGACCTCGAACGTCTCCGACGTCGTCACACCGTGACGGTCGCCGGCGTCGGCGGCGAGACCCTCCTCCGCGGTCAGCGAATCGCGACCGAGCAGGACGGCGCCCTCGGCGAGCTCGCCCGCCAGGTCCTTCTGGCCCCCGTCGACCTTCCGCCGCAGCTCGTTTTGCCAGGTCGCGACGCGATCGGTCCACGCAGAGACGGCGAACTGCCACCGTCCGGGCCGGTCGACGGTGAAGCGCCCGCCGTGGCGGTCGTTGCCGAGCGGCATGAGCGGGACCTCGGCGAAGCGCCGCTCGCCCGGGCCGCGCACACGGACCGAGCCGGCAAGGGTGTCGTGCCCGTCCTTGAAGACGGTCGCGTAGACGTCGACGTGATCTCCGACGGTCGCCTTGACGGGGTACCGGCCGCAGTCGACGATCGGCTCGACCGCCTGGATCTGGATTCTCGGTGTCTCGTTCCTCGGCAGGGGCATCGGCGTGAGATTCTCGGGGGAAGGTGTGTCTAAACGCATGCTGCTCGAACGCGCATCCGGAATCCTGCTTCATCCGAGCTCCCTTCCGAACGGGGTACTGGACAGGCACGCCTTCCGATTCGTGGATTGGCTCGCGGCGGCGGGCGGGCGCTGGTGGCAGGTGCTGCCCCTGGGGCCGCCCGAGGGCATCACCTCCTCGCCGTACATGTCGCCGTCGGCGTTCGCCGGGTCACGAGCGCTGCTCGCGCAGCCGAAGGCGCGCGTCTCACGCGCGGACACCGAGGCGTACCGAGCACGGCACGCCTACTGGATCGACGACTGGGTCGCGTTCGGCGGCAGCGTCGAGGATCAGGTCCGGTTCGACCGCGAGTGGGGCGCGCTCCGCGCGCATGCCGCGAAGCGACGAATCCGCATCTTCGGCGACATGCCGATCTACGTCGCGGACGGCGGCGCCGACCACGTCGCGAAGCCGCAGCTCTTCCAGCCACGCGCCGTCGCCGGCGTGCCGCCCGACCTGTTCACGCGCGACGGCCAGCTCTGGGGGAACCCGTTGTACGACTGGGCCGCGATGCGGGCCGACGGCTACCGCTGGTGGATCGAGCGCTTCCGCCGCTCGTTCGAGCTGGTCGACCTGATGCGCGTGGATCACTTCCGCGGCTTCGTCGCGTACTGGTCGGTGCGCCGCGGCAACAAGACGGCGCGCCACGGACGCTGGCTGCGCGGGCCGGGCGCGTCGCCGTTCCGCGCCGTCCAGGCGGCGCTCGGCACGCTCGACCTGGTCGCCGAAGACCTCGGGGTGATCACGGCTCCGGTCGTCCGCCTCCGCCGGGAGCTCGGGCTGCCGGGGATGGTCGTCCTGCAGTTCCAGCTCGGGGGCGGTGCACGCAACCCGCACCGGCCCGAGAACCACCCGCAGCAGGCAGTCGTCTACACCGGCACGCACGACAACGACACCGCACTCGGGTGGTGGGAGTCGCTGACGGAGGGCGAACGCACCACCTCGCGACTCGACCCTGCCGATCCCGCCTGGTCGCTGATCACCCAGGCGTGGCAGTCGCGCGCCGCGCTCGCGATCACGCCGCTGCAGGACGTGCTGCGCCTCGGCAACGAGGCGCGGATGAACCTGCCCGGCTCCGAGGGCGGCACGAACTGGACCTGGCGCTACGGCGCGAAGGCGCTCACCGGCGAGCTCGCGACGGAGCTCCGAGCGTTGACGAGACATGCGAAGCGATGAGTGCCGGGGGAGGGAGTCGAACCCCCACGCCCGAAGGCCGTCGGTTTTAAGCCGACTGCGTCTACCGGTTCCGCCACCCCGGCAGGCTCAGCGTAAGAGCGTCACTGCCCCGGCTCGAGAGCACTCTTCGGGAACACTCCCGACTCCGGCGCGTGGTAGCGGAAGGCGCTGCGGAACGCGTTCGCGGCCTTCTCGTCGAAGCCGTTGCACTCCGTCCAATCGGTCCACGCGGTCAGTGCGACCTTGGCGCCGAGCTTCGGCAGGGGCGCGACGATCACCGCATTTGCGTCCTTCTGGTACCACGAGGTGATCTGCTGCACCTGTGCGTCGGGAACCTTGTCGCCGTACTGGAGGATGACCGCACCGTGCTCGAGGTTGTGCACGAGCTGGATCTCGGGAACCGGCTCCGTGTACAGGTTGAACGTCAACGGAGTGACGTAGTGGCGGCCGCTCGTCGGCGGGAACGAGTTCCATTTCGGCGGCGGGTTGGGACTCAGCGTCGAGTAGTGAGGCGCGCGCGGAAGGGCCGGGTACTTGCGGTACTGGCAGCCCTGCGCCTGGATCGTCTTGATGGCCGCCTTCGCGTTACTGCCGCCGCCGGCGAGCGCGACGATCAGCACGACGACGACCAACGCGACGAAGCCCGCTGCTGAGATCCCGTAGAGGATCATGCGGTGACGCGCTGCGGGATCGGGTGCGTCAGTCCGGCGCTGCGGCGCCTGGACGCGCCTCGGCGGAGTTGGAGTCCTCGGCTTCTTCTTCGCCATTCGGTCGCGCCATTCAAGCGGAAACGGCCACGCCGCCGCCGAAGAATCCCGCAACTGCGCTCAGGTCGTCGACGACCGGGCACCGCGGCAGCGCCGCGAGGAATGCCCGCCCGTAGGGACGCGTGCGAAGCCTCGGGTCGAGGATCGCGACGACGCCGCGGTCGGCGTGGCCGCGGATCAGCCGGCCGAACCCCTGCCGAAGTTGCAGCAGCGCGGTCGGGAGCGCGTAGTCGCGGAACCAGTCGCCTCCCGCCTCCTCGACTGCCTCGCAACGCGCTTCGTGCAGCGGGTCGCCCGGCGCCGAGAACGGCAGCTTGTCGATCACGAGCAGCGAGAGCGCCTCGCCGGGCACGTCGACGCCCTGCCAGAACGTCGACGTGGCGAGCAGCACCGAGCCAACTTCGTCACGGAAGCGCTCGAGCAGCCGCTCGCGCGGCGCCTCGCCCTGCACGAGCACGTCGTACGGCACGCGGCCGCGGACGTTGTCGCGATAGACCGCAAGCGCGCGATAACTGGACGTGAGCACGAGCGCGCGCCCTTCGGAGAGTGCGAGCAGCGACACGATCTCCTCCGCGGCACGCTCGGTGAACCCGTCGCCGCGCGGGTCGGGCATCGCGCGCGGCACGTAGAGCAGCGCCTGGTCGGGGAAGTCGTAGGGAGAGCCGACCACCGCCTCGCGTGCGCGGTCGAGCCCGAGGCGGCGGCGCACGAACGTCGCGTCCTCCCCGGTCGTCAACGTCGCGGAGACCAGGATCGCCGTGGGGCCGTCCTCCCAGAGCCGCCCGCGCAGCTCTTCGGCGACGTCGACGGGCGCCCACGCGAGCGCGTCCGCCTCGGACCACACCACGCGCTCGAGGCCGGGCTCGAGGCACGACTCGACCTCCCTCGCGGCGCCGAGCGCGCGCCGCGACAGCGCGTCGAGATCCTCGGTCTGCCCGTGCAGCGCCGTCGCGAGATCGCCGAGCGCGTCGACGAGGACGAGCGCGGGCTCCACCGGCACCTCGCGGATGCGCCGCCGGCCGCCCGGCGGCGCGACCGCGCGCAAGAGCCGTTCACCCGTCCGCTCGACGCGGTCGAGCTCGCGCGCAGGAAGTGGTCGCTGGGCTTCGCGGCACGCGCGCTCGACGTCGTGGGCGAGCCGCCGCAGCCCTTGCCGCGAGACGCGCCCGCCGAGCCACGAGGCGGCCGACTCCTCGAGCCGGTGCGCCTCGTCGAAGACGACCGCGTCGTGCTCGGGCAGCACGCTCCCGCCGGAGGCGAGGTGCGCGAAATAGAGCGCGTGGTTGACGATTACGAGATCGGCCTCCGCGGCACGCGCGCGCGCCGCCTCCGCGAAGCACGCCGAGACGAACGGGCAGCGGCGGCCCGAGCAGCGGTCGGGGCCGACCGAGAGCTCACCCCAGAGCGCCGCGGAAGGCTCGACCTCGAGCTCGGCACGATCGCCCGTCTCCGTCGCGTCGAGCCACGGCTGCATCGCCTCCCACGCCGCGCCGTCGTTCCCGCCCGGGAGCAGGAACGGCTGGAAGCCCTGCAGCTGACGTCGGCAGAGGTAGTTCGCGCGCCCCTTGAGGACGCGGGCGTCGACGGGCCGGCCGATCGCCGCCGCCGCGATCGGCACGTCCTTGCCGAGCAGCTGTTCCTGAAGCGCCTTCGTCGCGGTCGCGACGACGACGCGCTGACCCGACTCGAGCGCCGGGATCAGGTACGCGAGGCTCTTGCCGACGCCGGTCCCCGCCTCGGCGACGAGATGCTCCCCGACCGCGAGTGCACGCTCGATCGCAGCGGCGAGCGCCGCCTGCTCGGGGCGCGGCTCGTACTCGGGCAGCGCGTGCTCGAGCGCGCCGCCGGGGCCGAAGACGTCCATCTCCGGCCCCAGCGTATGCGATCGAACGGATGTTCCCCTTAGGCGGTCTGGATGCAGCCCGCCCGGTCATAGCCGGAGCGGTTGTTGTAGGCGTTGTTCGAGAAGTTGCCCTGGATCTTCCAGTCCTGACCACCGATCGAGACGGTCCCGCTGAAGGTCCACGCGCACTTGTCGGCGTTCTCCGCGCCCTGGCGGTCGTACCAACCGGAGCCGCGTGGGTCGGTCAGCGCCTCGCTCAACTCGTGACCGCTGACGTTCGCGATTGCTGCGAGGCCCTGGGAATGTCCCAACGTTCCGCCGTCGACAGGATCGCAGCCGGCGTCTCCGTCGAGCTTGAAGAAGAACCCGAATTGCACCGGCGTCGTCCCGATCATGCCCCAGCTGTGCCAGGCGCAGTACTGCGCCGAGCCACGGGGGATATCCGTGTAGACCGGGTAGTAGCCGTTCGCGACCGGAGTGACGTGCGCAGCACTGAGAGCTCTCTGAACCTCCGCGAGCACACCGCTCGTTCCGGGATCCTTCGACCCGGCCGACGACGAATCGACCGAATGACCCTGATAGCTGACCGTCGGGGAGACCTGCAGTCCGCCCGACTGGGTGTACTCGCGGTTCGTGTTCAGGTACGGCGTGTTGCTGATCCCGGAGTAGAGGGTGTCGATGCCCAACTCCTTGTCGCCGGTGTAGTTCGCCCAACTCGACCCCCAAAAGATCGCCTTAATCGTGGCGCCGCCCGTCATCACACCGCCGTTGTGGTAGAGCAGGAGCGCTCCCCCAGGCTTGCCGTGGCCCGCCGTGTGGCCCTTCGCGTAGGCGATGCCGTTCTTCTGCACCTCGGGCGGATTCGCCCGGGCAACCGATCCGCAGAGCACGGCCACGCCGAGCGCAGCCATGGCGACGAGCAGCCAACCCCTCAACCGACGCAACGCGCACCTCCCAGTCGCAAGACGAAACCCTCTTCCAGATGTAAACAGCCACGCCCCGACACCG
>JAICUZ010000006.1 GCA_025935595.1 Burkholderiales bacterium | reverse complement strand
CGAGAAGGACATCGAGCGCGCAGACGCGATCTACATCACCCACGGTCACGGCGACCACTCGGGCAACGCGATCGAGCTCGGGAAGAAGCTCGGCTGCAAGGTGCTCGGAATGGTCGAGCTCGTCGACGCCTTCACCCAGAACGGGCTGCCGGCGGAGCAGGCAGTGCCGTTCAACAAGGGCGGCACCGTCGACATCGACGGTATCCGCTTCACGATGACGAACGCCTTTCACTCGAGCTCGAACGACGCAGCCGGCGGCATCTACGGCGGCGAGCCCACGGGGGTGGTGATTCGCTTCGCGGGCACGTCGGTCTACTTCGCCGGAGACACGTGCGTCTTCGGCGACATGCAGCTCATCGCCCGGCTCTACGAGCCACAGGTGGCGGTTCTGCCGATCGGCGACCACTACACGATGGGGCCCGAGGAAGCCGCCCTCGCACTCGAGCTGCTTGGTCACCCGCGCTGCGTTCCCTGCCACTGGGGCACCTTCCCACCTCTCGTCGGGCGGCCCGCGGCGCTCGCGAAGCTGACGAGCGCGAGAGTCGAGCAGCTCGAGCCCGGAGAGAGCATCGACCTGTGAGAGAGCGGTGGTTCGGAGCGACCGGCCGGCGCGTGCCGGAGATCGCCCTGGCAGGCGAGCTCGACGTCGAGGGCGCGCTCGTCCTCGACCACGTCGACGACGAAGCGCTACGGGACGCGCATGCAGAGGGCCGCCCCGTCGTCGTGCGGGCCCACACCGCCGGCGACGTGAAGGCCGCACTCGCGCGACCGGAGGTCGCGTCGGCGCTCGTCGACGACCCGGCGCTGCTCGACCTCGACCTGACGGAGCTGACGTATGGCTGATCCCGTGGTCGCGACGTTCTCGATCGCCGCGTGCGATCTCGAAGCGGCGCAGTGGGGCGTCGCGACGCAGTCGAAGTTCCTCGCCGTGGGGTCGGTCGTCCCGTGGGCGGAGCCGCACGTCGGCGCGATCGCCACGCAGGCCTACGCGAACCCGCGATACGGGCCCGAAGGGCTCGCGCTCCTCCGCGAAGGGCTGTCCGCCGAGGAGACGGTCGCACGGCTGACGTCGGCCGACGACGGCCGGGCGCAGCGCCAGCTCGGAGTCGTCGACGGCGAGGGGCGGTCGGCGACGTTCACCGGCGACGACTGCATGGACTGGGCGGGTGGGATCGCGGGATCGTGCTTCGCGGCACAGGGCAACATCCTCGTCGGCGAGGACACGGTGACGGCGCTCGCGACGACGTTCGAGGCGACCGCAGGCCGGCCGCTCGCGGAACGGCTGGTCGAGTGCCTGGCCGCCGCGCAGGCTGCAGGCGGCGACAGCCGCGGGCAACAGTCGGCGGCGCTGCTCGTCGTCGAACGCGACGGCGGCTACGCGAGCCTGAGTGACACGCTCGTCGATCTGCGCGTCGACGACCACACGACCCCGATCGCAGAGCTCGGCCGGCTGTACGAGGCGCACCGGCTGCTCTTCGGGAAGACGCCGCGCGGTGAGTGGCTCACGATCGACGGTGACCTCCGCAGCGAGGTGCTGGACCGACTGCGGACGTTGGGCTACGACGGCGAGCTCGAGGATGCACTCGTCACCTGGGCCGGCGCGGCGAACCTCGAGGAGCGCGTGGACGGCGCGGAGCGAATCGACCCCGTGGTGCTCGCGGAGCTTCGCGGCGAGTGAACGACGGTTACCGCGTCCTGGCGCTCGACGACCTGGAGCGTCTGACGTCGACTGACGGGACGCTGACGCTGCTGCCGCTGAGGCGCACGATCGGGTTCCGTCCGTTCGGCGTCAACGCGTGGCTCGGCGCGCACGCCGGCGACCACGTGATCGAGCGGCACCGAGAGCAGGACGGCGACGAGGAGCTCTACGTGGTCGTCCGCGGCCGCGCGACGTTCACGCTCGGTGACGAGACGTTCGACGCTCCGCCGGGGACACTCGTGCACGCGCCGCCGGGAACGCTGCGTGAGGCGACCGCCGCGGACGACGACACACTCGTCCTCGCAATCGGCGCGAAGCCCGGCAAGGCGTGGGAGCCGTCGGCCTGGGAGGACTTCTACGTCGCGTTCGCATACCGCGCCGCCGGTCGGGTCGACGAGGCGCGCGCACTGGTCGCAGACACGCTCGCTCGCCATCCAGGCACATGGCAAGGCCCATTCAACGCGGCCTGCTTCGAGGCTCTCGAAGGAGACGACGACGCGGCCTTCGCGCAGCTCGGCCTGGCGTATGAGCGCGCGCCGACGATCATCGCGAAGTACGCACCTGGCGACGGCGACCTCGCGCGCCTCCAGTCCGACCCGCGCTGGCAGGAGCTTTTCGGATGACACACGTGCATGTCGACGAGCTCGACCGCATCGAGCTGGACGACGGCTTCGAGTGGCGTCCCGTCCGGCGGCGGTTCGGCATCCGCGCGTTCGGCGTCAACGTCTACGCGCCGGGCGCTTCGGGTCGGGTGGTCGAAGAGCACTCCGAGTCCCAACTCGGCCACCAGGAGATCTATCTCGTCCTCCGCGGGCGCGCGCTCTTCACCGTCGACGGGAACGACCACGAGCTCGGCCCCGGCGAGCTCGTCTTCGTACGGCACCCGTCGCTCCGCCGCGGGGCGGTCGCGCTCTCAGACGACACCATCGTGCTGGCGCTCGGCGGCAAGCCGGGCGTCGCGTACGCGCCTTCCGCGTGGGAGGCGATGTTCGCCGCAGTCCCGGCCGCACGCGAGGGACGGTGGGCAGACGCGATCCGGATGCACGAGGAAGCACTCGTCGAGCAGCCCGGCAGCGCGCCCCTTCTCTACAACCTGGCCTGCATGGAGTCGCGCGGCGGCCGGCCCCTCGACGCGCTCCTGCATCTGCAGAGGGCGGTTGCGCTCGACCCGAAGTGGGCCGAGTACGCAGCGAAGGACACCGACTTCGAGCCGATCCGAGCCGAGCCGGGCTTTCCGGGTTAGAAAGCGTCGATCCCGACCGCGCCCGTCGCCCGGTCCTGCCAGTGGTCGGCGAGCGGAACCGTCGCGACCGCGAGCACCACGCCGACACCGAGCGCCGCCCCGACCGTCGCCAGGCGAAGGCCGCGACCAGGCAGCCGGTCGAGCGCCAGTCGCGGGAGCTTCCACACGTGCCAGAGCACGTGCACGCTCATCGCGCCGAACCACAGGATGAAGCTTGCCTTGTGCACCCCGAGGAGCAGCCCGTGCGAGCCGGTCGCGACGACCGCGACGCCCGACGCGAACAGCAACACGGTCGACGCGACGACGGCCGGCGCGACGACGAAGCGTAGGAACGGGTGCGGCGGGCCGCGCCGGACGTATGAGTCGCTGCCGCGGTAGTAGGCGAGGAGCCGCCAGCCGGTGCTCGCGAGCTTCAACGCGACCGGCGGGATGAGGAGGAAGCCGAGAAACACGTGCGGGACGAGCAGGTGCCGCACCGAGACGAGCGTCGCTCCTTCGAGGGCGAGCAGGACGAGGAGGACGAGCGCGTTGCTCGCGGTCAGCCGCTCGTTGCCGTCGACGCCGCCGCGCATGGCCGCATCCAAGCGGTGTGACCTGAGCGGCACCTAAGAGCCTCGGTCGCCCGGCAGACGGACGTCGTCCGCGAGTGCGCGAAGCGCCGGCACGGGGTCGGACTCCGGTGCTGCGACGAGCAGCACGGCGCCGTGTGCGTCGTGCGGAGCGAGCGCGTCGACGAACAGCTGCAGCCCGACCGCGAGCGCGAATGCCTTGTGGGCCTGCCCGCCGCCGAACGGCACGAGCTCTTCCGCCCGCGCGTGGCCCGCGAGGACGTCGCCGTAGGTGACGGCGCCCATGGAGACGTCCGAGACGAGCGGCCTGCCGTCGGAGGACGGGATCCCGATCGCTAGCGGGTTCGTCCCAGCGAGCGGCGGGCCGCCGGCCGGTGACGCGAGCCGTCGCGGAGACGTCGCGGTCAGCAGGGCGACGAGCCCGCCGGCGGCCAGCCTGCGCACCCAGTAGCCGAGCGCCCCGGTCGGGAACGTCCGCGTGCAGACGACGAGCCGGGCGTGCGCCGGCGGGTCGGCAAGCTGGGCCTCGACGACGGCAGCGAGGGTCAGGTAGCCGAGGCCTGCGTGCCCGTCCCACAGCTCGTACCCAGGTTCGGCGATCACTCGCTCCGGCCGCACGGCGATGGGCAGCTCCTCCCACGACTCCAACCATTCGATGCGCGACAGGCCGTGACCCAGGGAGCCGCGCGCCTCGGCGTCGAGGAAGTGGGCGGCGAGTGTCTCGACGTCCTCCGGCCGAAACCCGAGCGCGGCGAGCCGCGGACGCGCCTCCGCGGGCTTCATCTAGGAGACGAGCGGCAACGTGCGCGTGAACCCGCCGGCGCGGCTCTCGTCGATCGCGACGGCAACCGCGGCGATCTCCGGTGTGACGTACGGATGGCCGTCGTCGCAGGCGCGGCGGAGCTCGGGGTCGAGCGGAACGCTGCCGAGCAGCGGGACACCGAGCTCGTTCGCAAGACGCTCACCCCCGCCCTCGCCGAAGATCTCCGACGTCATGTTCTCGACGACTCCGACGACGCGCATGCCGGTCTTCTTCGCCATCGTCGCCGCGCGCGATGCGACCTCCTGCGCGAGCGGCTGCGGTGTCGTCACGACCACCGCCTCTGCGCGCGGCAGCAGCTGGCCGAGCGAGATCGAGACGTCGCCGGTTCCCGGCGGCATGTCGACGAGAAGGACGTCGATCTCGCCCCAGTGCACGTCCTGCAGGAACTGCTCGAGCGCGCGGTGCAGCATCGGCCCGCGCCACATCACCGGCTGGTTGTCGTCGAGGAAGAACCCGATCGACATCAAGCGCAGGTCGTGCGCGACCGGAGGCACGATCATCTTGTCGACGACCACCGGCTTCTGCGAGATGCCGAGCATGTGCGGTACCGAGTGGCCGTAGATGTCGGCGTCGAGCACACCGACCTCCTTGCCGGCCGCAGCCAGCGCTGCGGCGATGTTGACCGTCAGGGACGACTTGCCGACGCCGCCCTTGCCCGACGCGATCGCGATCACGCGCGTCTTCGGCGAGAGCTGGATGCCGCGCTGCTCGACACCTCCGCGCAGACGTGTGGTGAGCGCGGCGCGCTCGTCGGGGCTCATCACGTCGAAGTGGAGGTCGACGGTGTCGACGCCCGGCAGCGACGCAACGTGCTCGCGCACCTGGTCTTCGAAGCTCGAGCGAAGCGGACAGCCCGCGACCGTGAGCGCGATCGTCACCTCGACGCGCCCACCGTCGAGCTCCACGCTGCGCACCATCTCGAGCTCGGTGACCGGGCGGCGCAGCTCGGGATCGATCACGTTCCCGAGCGCAGCCAGGATCTCGTCGCGGCTCGCCATTACGGCGAGGGTACCGGGTGGAAGAGGAGCCCCGACGTGAGCTTCGGGTAGAAGAACGTCGACTTCTGCGGCATCGTCTCGCCGGCGTGCGCGAACCGCGCCACTTGCTCGAACGTGACCGGTTCGAGCAGGAACGCGGCAGCGGCATCGCCTCGGTCGACGGCCGCTACGGCGTCGGCGGCCGACGACGTGTACGTCACGCCGAGCGGGCTCAAGGACTCCACGACGCGCGGCCCGAAGTCGTCATCGGTCGCCACCCGGAGGTAGTGCCCGTCGCGGTAGAGCGTGACACCGCCGTTCGGCGCGTCGATCTGGTCGCCTCGAACCTCCCCGACCGACTGCACGATGCGATGGGTCGCGAAGATCTCGACTCCGGGCGACCGAGCCGAGACGAGGATCGCGAACGTGTGCGTCGCACGCGGGTTCTCCGCGCGATAGGCGACGGCGGTCTCGTAGCGATGATGGCCGTCGGCGATCAGGAGCGGCGTGCCGAGCTCGAGCTCGTCGCCGTCGACCGGCCACACCCGCGTGCGGACACCGGTCTCCTCGACGTCCATGGCCGGATCACCGGCCGGGCGTTCGAAGGCGGGGTCGGCGTCGTACAGCAGGAAGATCGGCTCGAGCTGCGTGTGGGTCGCACGAAGGAGCTGCAGCCGCCCTTCCTTCGGCGCGGCGTGCGTGCGCTCGTGGGGAAGCACCTCTCCGTCGCCGTAGGGCGTGACCGGGACCGAAGCACCGAGACCTTCGCGTGTGCGAGCGACGCCGTCAGGTCCCGTGTAGTCCTGCGCGACCCACCAGTAACGCGACGGCTCCTCGCGGAGCACGCCGTCGCGCCGCCACGCAGCGAGATCACGAGCCGCGTCTTCAGGCGAGTCCGGCAGCGTCAGGCGCACGACATTGAACGGGCTCTGCTCGAGGTACGCCGCCCGCTGCGCGTCGGAGATGACGTCATAGGGAGGCGCGACGAGCTGCGCGAGGCCTCCTGCGACGGAAGCGTCATAGCGGAGGGCTGAGAAGGGCCTGATCCGAGGCACCTCCTGCAGACTAGACGGGTGATTCGCACTCTTGCCGCAGCAGGCAAGTGGATCGACCGGGTAGGGCTCGCCCTGCTCTTTCCGCGCGCCGACGTCGTCGTTCCCTCGCTCTGGGAGCAGGTGTCCGGCCTGCAGGAGGTGGACTGGAACGCCGAGCCGATCAACTTCCTCTGGTGGGCGAAGGACGCGCTGCCCGGCGAAGGGCTGGCGTGCGTCGGGAAGCACCTGGGGCGGGTCTCGTCGTGCCTTGCTCCGCGGCTCGTGCCGGTGCTCGTGGCCGCGAACGGTGACGCAGCGGACGGCGACGACCCGGTCGTCGACGCGATCGGCAGCCTCGGCCCGCTGACCGGCCCGCAGCTGCGCGAGGCGACGGGTCTCGCGAAGAAGGACGTCGACCGGTCGATCGCCTCGCTCCACCACCGGCTCGTCCTCACGAACTCCCACCTCGTGGACGAGGGGAGCACGTGGGGATCCCTGGCCCACGACCTGCTCGCGCGGAAGTGGAAGGTGCCGAAGCGGCTGCCCGCGCGTGACGCCGCGCGCCGTGAGCTCGCGCTCCTGGTGCTCGACCAGGCGGGCGAGCTGACCGCCGCCGACCTGGCGGGCGTCTTCGCATGGCCTCGCAAGGAAGCGGCAGCGATCCTCGAGGACGTCGCCGAAGGCCGCGACGACGAGGCGGGCTTCCGCATCTGGACGCGGCGGTAGTCTCGGCTCGTGACCATCGCAGAGCTCCAGGAGGACCGGGTCGTCGAGGGCGTCTATGCCGTCCGCATGAAACGCAAGTTGCGCACGAAGTCCGGCGCGCCCTACCTCGCGCTCGAGCTCGTCGATCCGACCGGCCGCGTGGAGGCTCGCGTCTGGAACGACGTCGAGCTGCTCGACGGGCGATTCGCGGAAGGCGATGCTGTGCGCGTGCTCGCGCGCGTCGAGAAGTTCCGCGACCGGTTACAACTCGACGTGCGATCGCTCGAGTCGGCCGACGTCGATCCGCAGACGCTGACGCCGGCCCTTCGCCGCGACCGGGACGAGCTCGGCGGCTTCCTCGACTTCCTCGTCGCCGAGCTCACTCATCCGGGGCTCCGCGCGACCGTCGAGGCGGTGCTCGGCGATCGCGATCTCGCTTCGTTCCCCGCGACGCCCGAGGACCACCACTCGTACGCGGGCGGCCTGCTCGAGCACACGGTCGGCGTCGCGACTCTCGCCCGCGAAACGGCGCAGCTGCATCCGCGGCTGCGCGGCGACCTGCTCCTGTCGGCGGCGATCGTCCACGACGTCGGACGCACGCTCGAGCTCGGCCCGGGGCCTGCGTTCTCGTCGACGGCGGAGGGGCGGCTGCTCGGGCACGTGCACCTCGGGCTCCGGCTGATCGAGGAGCGCTCCGAGGGGCTGAACGCGGCGCAGCTCGCCGAGCTGCTGCACTGCGTCGCGGTGCACCACGACGCACGCGGGGCGCGCACCGCCGAAGCCGCGGTGCTGTACCACGCAAACCAGCTCGACGCGGTCGCGGCTACACGCAAGGTCGATTGACCCCGCTGCTTCTCGCGCTCGGCGCCAGCCTCGCCTGGGGGGTCGGCGACTTCTTCGGGCCGCTGATCAGCCGGACGCTCGGGGTGCTGCCCGTGTTGCTGTGGGCGCAGGTCGGCGGCGTCGCGTCGCTCGTGGTCGCGATGACGATCCGTGCGGAAGGCCCCGCCGGCTGGGGCGTGCTCTACGCGATCGGAGCGTCCTTCGGAGGCATGCTCGGGCTCTTCGCCTACTACCGCGGCATGAACACCGGCGCGATGAGCGTCGTCGCGCCGATCGCCGGCGTGTCCGCGGTGATCCCCGTGATCTACGGAATCGCGACCGGCGACGACCCGTCCGTGCCGCAGATCGCAGGCGTCGCAGCGGCGATCGGCGGCGTCGGGCTCGCGTCGATCGAGCACCAGGAGGGGCGGCGTCGCGTCGCCGCGGGCGTCGGCCTCGCCCTCCTCGCGGCGTGCGGCTTCGGTTTCTACTTCCCGTGGATGCACGCTGCGGGGCAGGTCGACTTCTGGTGGGCCTCGATGGTGTTCCGGACGACCGCCCTGCTGCTCGTCGCGACGGCCGTCACGGCCGGTCGGATCGACGTCCGTATGAGCCGCCGCAACATCTGCTTCGCCGCTCTCGCGGGAATCGTCGACACGGTGGGAAACGTGTTATTCGCCGCGTCGTCGCAGCACGGCCTCGTCAGCCTGACCGCGGTGCTCGCGTCGCTCTATCCGATCGTGACGGTGCTCCTCGCGGCGAGCATCCTGCACGAGCGAGTCGCGCCGCTGCAGAGAGCAGGCATAGCCCTGACGCTGACGGGGGTCGTGCTGATCGGCCTTTAGACGTTGAAGCGGACGTTCAGGACATCCCCGTCCGCGACGACGTACGTCTTGCCCTCGAGCCGCTGCTTGCCCTGGCGCGCGACCTCCGCGTGCGAGCCGAGCTCGACCAGGTCGCGCCAGTCGACGACCTCGCAACGGATGAAGCCGCGCGCGATGTCGGTGTGAATCGTGCCCGCCGCGTCGAGTGCGGTCTGGCCGCGCCGCAACGTCCACGCGCGCGTCTCCTGCTCGCCCGCGGTGAAGAACGTGATCAGGTCGAGCGCCGACGCGAGCCGCGCGGCGACGTCCTCGAGTGCAGACGAGCCGCCGCCGCGGAACTCGGCCGCCTCCTCGTCGGAGAGCTCGGCGAGCTCGGCCTCGAGCTGCAGGTCGATTCCGCCCGGGCCGTTCACGATCGCGATCAGCGGCTTCGTCGTCAGCGGCTCGAGCTCGCCGGGAAGCTCGCCGCCGTAATCGGCGAGCACGCCGCCCGCATCGACGTGCGCGAGGATCCGCTCCAGCTCGTCTGCCTCGGCCCGAAGCCGCGGATCGCCGGACTTCGCCTGCTTCGACACGCGCTCGAGCCGCTTCTCGACGTGGTCGCGGTCGGCGACGAGCAGCTCGAGCTTGAACGTCTCGAGGTCGTCGTCCGGCGTCGCGTCGACACCGAACCCGCGGAGCACCACGAGCAGCGCATCGACCTGCCGGAGCGCGCCGAACTGCGCAGAGCCGGGAACATCCTGTACCCGCACCGTCGCCGGGGTCACCTTGCGCGCCTTCACGACGGCGGCGAGCCGGCCGAGCCGCTCGTCGGCGATCGGCGCCATGCCGACGTTGGTCTTGCCGTACTCGCCGCCACCCGCCTTCGTCAGCGCGGTGAAGAGCGACGTCTTCCCGCTGCCCGACGGGCCGACGATCCCGACCTCCAGAGCCACGGCGGCGAAGCCTAACGCGCTACCGCTTCTCGAGCTGCTTCTGCAGCGTGACGAGCGCACGGTGCTGCAGTGACTTGATCGCGCCCTCGGTCTTGCCGAGGATCGTCGCCGCCTCGGCGTTCGCGAAGTTGAAGACGAACTTCAAGGTCAGCACCTGCTGCTGCTCGGGCGACAGGTCGTCGATCAGCGCGAGCATCGACTTCTGCCCGATCGCCTCGAGCGCGCCCGCCTCCGCCGACGTCGACTCGTCGGCGGGCGGCTCCGGCACCTCCTCCTCCGGTTGCCAGCGCTTCGTCGCGCGGAAGTGATCCATCGCGAGGTTGTGCGCGATCCGGAAGAGCCACGCGGAGAAGGGAGCGGACTGCCACCGAAACTTGCCGATCGACTCGAGCATCTTCAGGAACGTCTGCGTCGTCAGGTCCTCGGCGTCGTGACGATTGCCGACGCTCACGTGGAGATACCCGTAGATGCGGTCGAAATGGATGAGGTAGAGCTCTTCGAGGGCCTCGCGGTCACCCTGCTGGGCGCGGTCGACGAGCGCTCGGACGCGCTTCGTCTCGCTCTCCTTCTTCTGGGCGGTCGCCTCGGACATCGGTCGCTTGCGTCGTGCCCCGGCGCGGAGGTCAGCTAACCCGGGGTCAGGCGGCGGCACCGAAGCCGACGCGGCTCTCGCGCGCGAATCGCTTCACGTACACCACGCGGCGCAGGAGGATCGTGTAGCGGCCGTCGTCGGCCTCGAAGGAGAGCGTCGAGTCCTGTCCGCCGGCCAGCGCTCGGTCGAGATCCTCGGCGGTGTGCTGAGGGACGAGCACGGAGAGCACCTGCTGGTCGAAGGCGATCTCGATCCGGATGCGGTCGTTGTCACTCATTGCCGACGAACTCTGCCAGAACGCCGCCGGTCGCCTCCGGGTGGATGAACGCGACCTGCAGGCCGAACATCCCTTGCCGCGGCGTCTCGTCGATCAGCTCGACCCCGTCGGCCTTGAGGCGGACGAGCTCCGCGCCGACGTCCGCAGTCGCGAACGCGACGTGGTGCAGGCCGGGGCCGCGCTTCGCCAGGAACTTGCCGACCGGCGTCTCGGCGCCGAGCGCGGCCAGCAGCTCGATCCGGGACTCGCCGATCCGCAGCGACGCCGCCTCGACGCCCTGGTCCTCGACGCGCTCGCGATGCTCGAGCGTCGCTCCGAAGAGCGCCGCCCAGCGGGCGATCGCTGCGTCGAGATCGTCGACGGCGACCCCGACGTGGTGGATCGTCCCCGTCACTTGACGACGTCGTCGACGGTCGCGATCCGGACGCCGCCACCCCGCCAGTCGACGATGCATGCCTGCGACCGCTCGTCGTCGAGCCCGCACGACGCATCCTCGACGAACGTCACGTCGTAGCCCCGCTTGCGCAGCCCCTTGATCGCCGCGTCGTCGCAGATGTCCGTCGCGACGCCGAACAGCACCACCTCGTCCGGTTTGAAGTGCTCGAGCAGCCGCTCGGCGTTCGGATTCGTGAAGACGTCGAAGTGCTTCTTGTGGAGCAGGAACTCGCGTCCGCGGAGCCACTCGTCGGGAACGTCGGTCGCCCCGAGCGGCACCGGGTCGGCCTGCTCGGTCTCGGCGATCTTCTGGGCGCCGCGCGTGCCCCGCAGGCAGTGCGGCGGAAAGGTGTCGGCGTAGTCGGGCGACTCGGAGATCTCGGCGTCGGTCAGCTCATGGTCATCGGCCGAGGCGACGTGCGGAATGCCCTCGCGTCGCGCCCACTCGACGAGCCGCGCCATCGCCGGGACCACGGACTCCGCGTTCGGGACGGCGAGCTTGCCGTCCGCCTTGACGAAGTCGACCTGCGTGTCGACGTCCCAGAGCAGCCGTCTCACGTGACGAGCTCCAGCCGCGGGTTCGGCCGCAGGCGCCGGCCGACCTTCGCCGACGGCTCGCCGTCCGTGACGACGATGTCGGCGGTGAAGTCGTTCGAGCCACGGATCAGCGACGAGCCGATGCCGTACGCATCGACCGGGACGCCGCGCTCCTCGAACATGCGGATCTTGTCGACGGTGAAGCCGCCCGAGACGACGATGCGAACCTCGCCGTGCCCGGCTGCGTCGAGCGCGTGGCGCAGGTTGCGCACGAGCCGCTCGTTCACGCCGGTCGGCGTGAAGTCGCCGAGCTCGCCCCAGAGCGACCGGTCGACGAGCGACTCGGAGGTGTCGAGCCTGACGCCCCAGAGCCTCGGGCCGAGCGCTGCAGCGACGTCGAGCGCGGTCCGCACGGAGTCGTTGTCGAAGTCGACGAGGACGGTGATACGCATGTCGGCCGGCGCCCACTCTGCGAACTTCGTCGCTGCGAGCACCGTGTCGGCGCCGTAGGAGGCGATCAGCGCATGCGGCACCGTCCCGAGCCCACGGCCACCCCACCAGGACGCCTGCTCGTCGGTCGTGACGCCGATCTCCGCACCCATCACCTGTCCAGCGACGTACGCGGCGTAGCCGTCACCCGTCTGCACGCGGTGGTGGTCGTGCCGGGCCGGCATGAAGATGACGGGCTTCCCGTTCGCGGCGCGGATGACGTTGACGGTGTTCGTCGTGATCAAGGTTCGGCGCGCGAGCACGCCGAGGTACACGGTCTCGAGGTGCGCGAACGTCGTGTAGTCGCCCTCGATCGTCATCACCGACTCGTACGGCTCGAGCTCGTCACCGTCGTACAGCGCGTGCACCGTCAGCCGGTCGAAGCCCTCGGCGCAGAGCTTGAGGATCGCGATCGCCTCGTCCATGCCGCCGAGGTACGCGTTCTTCTTCTGGAAGACCTGCATCACGACCTGCGGGTGGCGCCCGTCCTCGAGCAGCGCGGCGCGCGTGTGGTTGAAGTAGGCATCCGTGTACCAGCCGGCCCGCATCTTCTCCACGGGAAGGTCGAAGACACTCGGATCGAGGCGCGTCCGGGTCGTGATCACGACTCGAGCTCCAGACATGCCTGCAGTGCTGCCTCCGCGACCTCGAGCTGTGCGGCGGTCGGCTCACGCGTGCCGAAGCGGTGCTGCAACTCGTGGCCCGGTCTCGCGAGCAGGCGCGCGACCGGATGTGACGGGTTGCGCGTCATCCAACCGAACGTCTCTACCGATGCCGCCACCGCGCCGAGCCCGGCGATCGCGCGCGCCGGGTTCCGCAGCCGCCGCGGCGCGCGCTCGGCCACGATGTTGCCGAGCGCGGTCGTCAGCAACATCGGGCCGACGAGATGCGAGCCGCAGCGTTCGTGCTCCTTCGGCCGCGACGCGCCGTGCTCGTAGGAACCGATCGAGACGTGCTCTGCTCCGTGATAGCCGGCGAGCTCGCCGCCGCCGAGCGCGAACGCCGCAGGCGTGACCGAGAGCAGCGCCGTGACGAGCTCGCGCGCAACGGGACGCAGTGAGCTGCGCTTGACGGCGTGGAGCACGAACGCCGAGCCGGCCAGCGACGCGAGCACGCGGGGGCGCTGCATCGGCAACTCCGCCTCCGGCAGGGCGTGCTTCACCTGCGGCAAGAGCGCGAACGCCTCCGCGAGCCGGGCAGGGCCGCGCAGGAGCGGGTTGGACACGGAAGCCGCGCGGAACCGCTTGCGCCGCGCCACGACCTTCACGCCCTCGTCGGTCCGGATGGCGCAGGCCCAGGCCGTCGGGCCGTGGACGAGCACGCCGTTGGCGAGCGCCATGCCACCCAGGCGAACGGTGCCGCTCACGCCGCGGAGCGTAGCCTGAGCGTGCCCTGCAGCCGCGCGGCGGCAGGCCCCGGGCGCCCGTCGCCGATCGACGCGCCGTCGACGGATACCACCGGCATCACCTCGCGGATCGACGACGTGAGGAATGCCTCGTCGGCGCCGAGCAAGTGGGCGGCGTCGAACTCGCCTTCGTGCGCCGTCTCGAGCGAGAGCACGAACGCGCGCGTGACGCCGGGCAGGACGCCGGGGCGGACCGCCGGGGTGTAGAGCTCGTCACCGCGACGCCACCACACGTTGGCGGTGGCGCCTTCGAGCACGCGGCCCGCACCGACGAGCAGCGCGTCGTCGGCCCCCGCGCGCTCCGCCTCGCGACGGGCCGCGAACGAGACGTCGTAGCTCGTCGTCTTGGCGCCGGCGAGCAGCGCGGTGGGCTGTCCTACGTCGAAGGTCTCGACCGTCAAACCGCGCGCCCGCAACTCGTCCAGGCCGCCGGGAAGCGCGGCAGCCGTCGCGACGACGGCCTGCGAGGTCCGGTACAGCCGCAGCACATGGTCGGGCGGAGCCGCGCCTCCGACGAGCGCGACGAGCTCTTCCACGCCGTCCGGCGCCGGCAGCGCAAGCGCCTCGGCCGAGAAGCGGAAACGCGTCAGATGATCGTCGAGCAGGAACGGCCGTCCGCCGTACACGCGGATCGTCTCGAACGCGGCGCCGCCGCGGAGGAGCGCGTCGTCGTCCGCCCGAAAGACCGGCTCGGCCGGGTCGACGAGCCCGCGACCGGCGATCGCAACGGCGAGCAGGCTCATACGAGCGTAGGAGCGGAGGCGCCGACCGCCGTCAGCAGCGGTCGAGCCTTGACCCACGACTCCTCGATCTCCGCCTCCGGGTCGGAGTCCCAGACGATGCCGCCGCCGACCCAGAGGTGGATCCAGCCGTCCGCGACCGCGAAGGTACGGATCGTGAGGGCGAGCTCGAAGTCGCCGTTCGCCCACACGCGGCCGATCGCGCCCATCGACGCTCCTCGGCCGACCGGCTCGAACCGCGCGATGTGGTCGATCGCCGCGAGCTTCGGCGCGCCCGTAATCGAGCCGCCGGGGAACGTCGCGTGCAGGATCTCCGCCAGCCCGACGCCGGGCCGCAGGCGACCCTCGACGGTCGAGACGAGGTGCGTCACGCCCGCAAGCTCCTGCTGGCGCATCAGCTCCGGCCAGCGGACTGTGCCCGGTACGCAGACGCGCGAGAGGTCGTTGCGCTCGAGGTCGACGATCATCACGTGCTCGGCTGCGTCCTTGTCGTCGTCGATGTCCTCACCGAGTGGGCGCGTCCCCTTGATCGGCTTCGTCCAGAGCCGGTCGCCGCGGCGGGCGAGGAAGAGCTCGGGTGTGGCGGAGACGATCATCCAGCCGTCGCCGGCGAAGGTGGCGGTGTGCAGCGGGCCGAGCGCCGCTGCGAGCGCGCCCGGGTCGCCCGAGAACGGCGCGGAGAGGTGCTGCACGAGATTCACCTGGTAGACGTCGCCGCGCGCGATCGCCGCGCGCACGTTGTCCACCGCCGCCGCGTAGTCGCCGTCGCTCCAGGTCCGCACCCACTCACCGACCCGAAAGCGGCCCGGTGTCGACTCGACACGAGCTCCGAGAGGTGCCGCGGCGATGCGCGGCATAGGGCACGGCTCGTCCTTTGCGGGCGTGTTCGAGCCATATGCGACGAAGACGTCGGCGTCCCGCCCAGCGACGTATGCCTCGAGCGCTTCGAAGTCGGTGAGCTCAACCACAGACGGTACGCGCCGCGTGGAGCAGCCACCGCAGGCCGAGCTCGACGTCGGCGACGGGCACGCGCTCGTTCGCCGAGTGGATGAGCCGCGCCGCGACCTCCGGCTCCATCGCCCGCGACGGGAAGAACCCGTATGCGACCGTGCCGAATGCGTCGCGCACCCAGTGGGAGTCGGTGAAGCCCGCGACGCACACAGGTGCGAGGGCGGCGCCGGGCTCTTCGGCGGCGACGAACGACTCGGCGGCGTCCCACAGCCGCCCGCCGATCGGCGAGCGCGTGCCGCCGCTCTGCGACAGGTGGACGAGCTCGTAGTCCCCTTCGCCGAGGCAGGCGCGCAGCGCGGCCTCGGCTTCCGCCGGCGACTGGCCGGGCAACAGCCGCACGTCGATCGTGACCTCGCAGACCGCGGGGATGACGTTGCGCTTCTCGGACGCGCGCACGACGGTCGGCGAGGCGGTCATGCCGAGCAGGGGCTCGACCAGTTCGCCGGCGAGCGGCGAGAGAGCTTTCGCCGCAGCCAGCGCGTCGACCGGTGCCGGCACCGAGCCGAGCGCCGCCCGGAAGAACGCCTCCACCTCCGGCAGGAGCTGCGGCTCGACCGTCAGGCCGCCGAGGCGGTGGATGAGCGGTCCCGCCTTGACGAGCGCGTTGTCGGCGATCGACGGCATCGACGCGTGACCGCTCCGCCCGAGCACGCGCAGCAGGAACGGCGAGGTCATCTTCTCGGCGGTCGCGCACAGGTAGACGACGCGGTCGCCCAGCACGATGCGCTCGCCGGAGCCTTCGTTCACCGAGTAGTCGGTGCGAACGGCGTCTGGATGCTCCTCGACGAGCCACTGGAGCCCGAAGCCGGCGCCGACCTCCTCGTCCGCCGCGGCGATGAACACCAGGTCGCCGGCGCCGCGCCAGCCTTCGCGGGCGAGCGTCGCCATCGCGACCGCCGACGCCGCCACCTCGCACTTCATGTCGAGCGCGCCGCGCCCCCACACGTCGCCGTCGATCAGCTCGCCGCCGAACGGGTCGCGCTTCCATTCGGAGGCGTCGGCGAGCACGACGTCGGTGTGCGAGAGGAGCGCAAGCGACGGCCCGTCGCCCGTGCCGCGGATGCGCGCGACGAGATTCGCCCGCTCGGGCACACGCGCATACAGCTCGCACTCGACCCCAGCCGGCTCGAGGTACTCGCGCAGCAGCTCCGCGGCCGCGGTCTCGTTGCCGGGCGGGTTCGTGGTGTCGGTGCGGATGAGCTGCTGCAGCAGCCCGATCACTTCGCTCACTTGCGCGCACCCAGCACCAAGAGGTAGCGCCGCGGCGCGCGGATGCCGCCCTCGGGCGTGCGGTACTGCTCGTACAGCTCGACGAACGCCCGGTGGAACTGCTCCGCGCCCTGCTCGTCGAGGCGCTTCACGAGCGCGATCACGGGCGGCGCGGACTCGGAGAACAGCTCCCAGATCTCCTCGCTCGAGTCCGCCTCGAGCCACACCGTACCGTCCTCGAACTCGAGCTCGAACTCCTCGCCGAGCATGTCCTCGACGTGGTCTTCGCGTCCCCACTCGTAGGCTTCGCGGCCGTCGATCGGCTCCTCGGTGAAGCGGCGGTAGAGCTCGCCGAGCTTCGGGTTCGGCTTCCACGCCGTGAAGCCGAGACGTGCCCCCGGACAGGCGACACGGGCGAGCTCGGAGGCGACATTCGCATGATCGGGAGCAAAGATCAGACCGAAGTTCGACAACACCGCGTCGAAGCACGCGTCCTCGTACGGGAGGTACTCGACGTCTCCGAGGTCGAAGGTGATGTCGGCGCCCGCAGCGGCGGCGACCTCGCGTGCCTTCAGGAGCATCGGCTCCGAGAGGTCGATCCCCGTCACGCGCGCGCCGCGCGCAGCAGCGCGGACGGCCACCTCCCCGGTGCCGCTCGCGACGTCGAGAACCCGGTCGTCGTCCCCGATGCGCGTCAGCCGTACGAGCTGGTCCTGGACGGCGGCGAAGTTGGCCGAGAGCCGCTCGTAGGTGCGCGCACCCCAGGCATCCGACATGTCCAAGAGCATACTTTCGGCGTGGGTGACCTCTTCAGCGAGGCCGCGGGGCGTCGGCTCGACGCGACGGCGCCGCTCGCGCAGCGCCTCCGGCCGACGTCGTTGGACGACTTCGCGGGGCAGGAGCACGTGATCGGGAAGGGCCGCGCCCTGCGGCTCGCGATCGAGCAGGACCGCGTCCCGTCCCTGATCCTGTACGGGCCGCCCGGCTCCGGGAAGACGACGCTGGCGCGGATCGTCGCGCAGACGACGGGCGCGGAGTTCGAAGAGCTGTCGGCGGTGCAGGCGACCGTCTCGAACGTCCGCGACGTCCTCGCCCGTGCGCGCGAACGGCTCGGCACGAGCGGGACGCGGACGATCCTCTTCCTCGACGAGATCCACCGCTTCAACAAGGCGCAGCAAGACGCCCTGCTTCCCGGTGTCGAGGCCGGGCTCGTGACATTGATCGGCGCGACGACCGAGAATCCCTACTTCGAAGTCAACTCGGCGCTCCTTTCGCGCACGCAGATCTACGAGCTCGAGCCGCACGACATCGAGACGCTGCGCGGCGTCGTCCGCCGAGGTGCGGCGGCGCTCGAAGCCGACGTCCCCGAGGACGTCGAGGAGCTGATCGCGACGCGCGCCGGCGGTGATGCGCGCAACGCGCTGACCATCCTGCAGCTTTCCGTCGAGACCGCGCGCGCGGAGGGCGTCGAGCTGGAGACGCGGCACGTCGACGACGCTGCCCGTAAGCGTCCGCTCGCGTACGACAAGGGCGGCGACCGTCACTACGACTTCATCTCCGCCTGGATCAAGTCGACGCGCGCGAGCGACGTTCAGGCGTCCGTCTACTACCTCGCTGCGATGATCGAGGGCGGCGAGGACGCGCGCTTCATCGCGCGACGCATGATCGTCTTCGCGTCCGAGGACATCGGCAACGCCGACCCGCAGGCGCTCCTCGTCGCCGTCGCCGCCGCCCATGCGGTCGAGCACGTCGGGTTGCCGGAGGCACGCCTGAACCTCGCCCAGGCCGCCGTGTACCTCGCGAAGGCGCCGAAGGCGAACCGCGAGTACATGGCCCTCAAGCGCGCGACGGAGGTGGTGCGCGAGCGGGGAAACCTGATGCCCCCGGCGGCGCTTCGCTCGGCGGCCTACCCGGGCGCGCGGAAGCTCGGCCGCGGCGAGGGGTACATCTACCCGCACGACGACCCGCGCGGCTTCGACGTCGACTGCCTCCCCGACGAGCTGAAGGGAACCGTCTTCTACGAGGAGTAGATGATCCGCTTGCCGAGCGCGCTCGCTACGAGCTCGACGGCGAGCTTCGCGGTCTGGTTCTCGCGGTCGAGGATCGGGTTCACCTCGACGACGTCGAGCGAGTCGATCTCGCCGGACTCGGCGAGCAACTCGAGAGCGAGGTGCGCTTCGCGGTAGGAGAGGCCGCCGGGAACCGGCGTGCCGACGCCGGGGGCGAACATCGGGTCGACGACGTCGAGATCGAGGCTGACGTGGACGAAGCTCGCACCGGCGACCTCGGTGAGTGCGTCCTCGATCACCGGCTCGACGCCGCGGCGGTCGATCTCGGTCATCGTGAAGACGCGGATCCCGAGGTCGTCGATCAACTCGCGCTCGCCGGGATCGAGCGAGCGGACACCGACGAGCACCGCCCGGGTGACCGAAGGCGTCGGGAAGCCGTCCGTCACGAACGCGTCTCCTGCTGCGCCGAGCGCCGCTGCGAGCGGCATGCCGTGCACGTTCCCGGTCGGCGACGTGCTCGGCCGATTGAGGTCGCCGTGCGCGTCGATCCACAGCACCGCGCCGGGGCCGTGCCGCCGCGCCATGCCGCCGAGCGAGCCCATGGCGATCGCATGGTCGCCGCCGAGCACCACGGGGACCTGGCCCTCGCCGACCGCCGCGTCGACGAGATCGGCGAGCTTCGAGCAGACCTCCATGATCGGCCCGAGGTAGCGGTGGCTCGGGTCGCCGACGTCGATCGCCTCGGCGACCGGCGCGCGCACGTCGCCCTGATCGATCACATGCCGGCCGAGGCTGCGGATGCGCTCCGCCAGCTCGGCGTACCTGATCGCGGACGGGCCCATGTCGACGCCGCGGCGTCCGGCGCCGAGGTCGAGGCCCGCGCCGATCACGGCGACGGTCGGCTGCGTCTCCGGCGTGCTCACGGCCGCGGACTCTAGACCGTCCAAGACGAACGGAACGCGAGCTGCTCGGCGTTCGGGCGGTCGAGCTCGATCCCGAGCGTGCGCAGCTTCGTCCGGGCGATCAGGTCGTCGAGCTCGTCGGGGAACCGGTTCACACCGGCCGGTGCACCGCCGGCGGCGAGATGGTGGATCGAGAGCGCCTGCACCGAGAACGAGAGGTCCATGATCTCGATCGGGTTGCCGTCGAGGCCGGCGATGTTGACGAGCGCGCCGTCGACGAGCACGTGCACGCGACGGCCGCCGAGCAGGTACGTCTTCACGTTCGCCCGCGCGTCGACGATCTCGTCCGCGATCTCGGCGAGCGCAGGCACGTCGATCTCGCGATCGTGATGACCGGCGTTCGCGAGCAGCACGCCGTCCTTGAGCAGGTCGAATGCGTCGGCCGAAATCGCCTTCGTGAGACCGGTCGCGGTGATCACCACGTCGGCGCTCGGCAGCGCGTCCGCGAGCGCGGCGACGCGGAAGCCGTCCATGTGCGCGGTCAGCGCGCGCACGGGATCGACCTCGACGACCGTGACGCGACCTCCGAGCCCGGCCGCTGCGCGGGCGACGCCCTTGCCGACCCAGCCGTACCCGACCACGCAGAACTCGCGTCCGGCGGCGAGCACGTTCGTGAGTGCGAGAAGCGCGGTCAGCGTCGTCTGCCCGGTCCCGTACGGGTTGTCGAACATGTGCTTGCAGCGCGCGTCGTTCGCCGCGATCGCCGGGAACGTCAGCAACCCCTCCTGCTCGAGCGCACGCAGGCGCGCGACGCCCGTTGTCGTCTCCTCGCTCACGCCCGCAAGCCGGTCGTAGAGATCGGGTCGGTGCTGCGCCATGCGTCTCGTCAGCTCGGCGCCGTCGTCGATCACGAGCTCCGCGCCGCTCTCCGCGACCGCGAGCAGGTCGGCGGTGAACTCGTCCGGCGGCACGCCGTGCCGCGCGTGCACCTCGACGCCCTGCTCGACGAGCGCCGCGCACACGGCGTCCTGGGTCGACCTCGGGTTCGACCCGGCCGCAACGACGTCGGCACCCGCGGCGCGAAGCGCGAGCACGAGGCAGGCGGTCTTGGCTTCGAGGTGGACGACGACGGCGACGCGACGGCCGCGAAGCACACCGTCCTGCAACCGTTCCTCGAGCAGCCGGTGGAGCACCGGCATGTGCTGCCGCGCCCAGTCGATGCGCCGCCGTCCCTCGGGCGCAAGGGTGGGATCCGCGATGCCGGGCACGGCGAGAGGTTACGTGCCTCGTGGGTACACTGCCGCGGCGCGGCGAGGTAGCTCAGTTGGTAGAGCACACGGCTGAAAACCGTGGTGTCGCCGGTTCAAGTCCGGCCCTCGCCACTCGCTAACGCCTCGATGAGCCCGGCCGCCTTCTCGGTGCCGGGCACGGCCTGGAGCCGCGTCGAGACGGACGCCAGACGTGCCTTCAACCCGTCGTCGGCGAGCAAGCGGTCGATCGCTCCGGTCAGCTGCTCGCGCGTGTGCCCGTACGTGTCGAGGCGCACGCCGAAGCCCGTGTCGTGCACGCGCTGTGCGTTGTCGTACTGGTCCCAGAAGAGCGGCAAGACGACCATCGGCTTGCCGAAGAAGAGCGACTCGGTGACGGTGTTGTTGCCGCCGTGCGTGATCACGAGATCGACCTGCGGCAGGATGGACGTCTGCGGCAGGAACTCGGCGCCCACCATGTTGGACGCGAGCTCGAGCTGGTCGTGTTGCGGCCCCTTCGAGACGATCACGCGGCACGGGCCGTCGGCAAGCTCCGCGATCAACGTGCGCATCAGGTCGACGTCGGCCGATCCGAGCGAGCCGAGGCTCAGATAGAGCAACGGCCCGGAACCTTCCTCCACCCCGTACGGTCCGTCGGTCGCACGGACACTCGTCTGCAGGTTGTGCCACGTGCCGCCGAGCGGCCGAGCGCGCGCGTAGTCGACCTCGTCGGGGTACACGACCATGTTCAGCCACGGGCTCTCGAACATGAACTCGAGCTCGGGCAGCGGCGGCGCGCCACGGTCTTCGCAGAACGCCGAGAAGTCGGCATGCAGGTCGGCGTGCGCGTCGCGGTAGGCATCCCAGTATCTCTCCCACTGCGAGCGGTCGGCCGCGGAATACCCGGAGAACGGCGGCGGAACGTCCGGGTCGCGCACCTCGGTCGGGTTGCAGGAGACGATGCGCGCCCACGGCCGGCCGCATGCCGGCAGCGCAGCGAAGCCGACCACGTTGTCCTCGACGATCACATCCGGCTCGAGCTCGCCGATGATCTCGTGCAGCCGTTCGTCCACGAACTTCGCGCCGTCGACGAGCGCCTGGAACGTCGGCGCGATGAAACCGGCGAGTTGCTCGATCGTCGGCTGCCTGAAGACCGGAGCAGTGTCGCGAATGAAGTCCTTCCAGAACTGGCCCGGGACTTCTTCCTCGAGCGGCGGCAGCGTGAGCCGCATGAGCCGCTCCTCGAAGCCCTGCGCCTCGAGCGTCCCCGCGAACGACTCCTCGACGATGAAGACGACGCGGTGCCCACGCCGGCGGAGCACATCGCCGATCCCGACGCAGTTATTGGTTGGCCCGTACGCGCCCTCGGGGAAGAACGCAATGGTCGCCACCTGCGCGATCCAACCAAAAAAGAGACGTCCGGACCGGTGCTACCGCGTCGCGAACGTCTCCGTAGCTCACGAGGTTACGACCGATCGCCCTTCTTGGCAAGCAGCGCTGTGCCGGTGCCTGCGTCGAAGTCCGCAACGTGCGAGAACCCGCGCCGTTCGAGCTCGCTGCGCACCCGGGCGAAGGGCACGTAGATCGGGGTGCGATCACCCATCGTGAACGCGACGATCACGGTGCCGCCCGGCGCAGTGACGCGTGCGAGCTCGTCGAAGAACGGGATCATGTTGCTGAGCGTCACCAGCTCGAACGCGTCGTCTGCGTAGGGCAGAGAGGTCGCGTCCGCGACGTCGTAGTGCACGTTCCCTCCGAGCCGCCGGGCCTCGTCGATCATGCCGGGCGAGAGGTCGACCCCGACCACCTTCGCCTGCGGCCAGGCCTCAGCGACGATCCGTGCGACCCGGCCGGTCCCCGTGCCGAGGTCGAGCACCGTCGCGGGCGGCTCCGCGATCGCGCCGAGCGCGACCCGCACCGGCGCGAGACGCTCGTCCGAGATGCGCCCCTCCCACGTCGGAGCGAGCTTGTCGAACGATCGTGTCATCGTCCCGCGGAACAGGCGCCACGCGAACGGCATCCGCACGACGACGTCGGTGACGAGCCGGACGAAGCGCTGCGCTGCGGTCACGTGACGGCGATCCGGATCTCGCTGCCTGCCGTGACGCCGGTCAGGCCGGCGGCGTCGCCGTTGCTGATCGCCAGCGTCATCAGGCCGTACGAGTCCTCGTAGAGGATCAGCTCGCCCGGTCCGGCGTCGGCGAACGTGTCGGCGAGCACGGCGTAATAGCGGTCGAGCGTGAGCCGGATCTCCATACGGTCGCCCGCCGAGACCCCGAGCGCTGCAACGTTCTCGCGCGTCGCATTCGTCGCGATGTTGCCGAACCGGTCGACGACGAGGACGGTGGAAGAGATCTGCGAGCGACCGACGACAGGCGCCGGGACATCGATGCGAACGAGGTCGGCCGGGTCGACCGCAGGCCCGAGCTCGGAGATCTCGACGCCGCCCGCGAGATGCGCCGCCGCGGGCGCGAAGATGTCGCGCGCATGAAAGGTGTGCGACACGTCGGCCAGCCGGAACCGCGGAACGGAAAGCTCGTGCGCTACCTCGACGCCCGCGGAGTCGGCCGCGAGCATCAGCAGGCCGTTGTCGGGACCGACGAACGTGCGGCCGTCGCGCGTCCGCACGGCAACGGCACGGCGCCGTCCGCCGACGCCCGGGTCGACGACTGCCAGGTGCACGCCTTCCGGCAGGTACGGCACCGTGTTGCGCAAGACGATCGCGCCTTGCATCACCGCTTGCGGCTCGATGCCGTGCGTGACGTCGATCACGCGCACGTCGGGCGTGATCCGCGCCATGACGCCGTGGCACGTTCCCACGAAGTCGTCCTGCAGCCCGAAGTCGGTGAGGAACGTGACGACCTTCATCTCGTACGCGAGTCCATCACATCGCGCACCGCGGCGACGAGGCCGTCGAGGTCGTGCGTGGGCGCCTCGGCCGCGACCTCGAGCCCGACCGACTTCGCGACGCGCGTCGTCTCGGGGCCGATCGTGACTGCGGGCGCCTGCCCGCCGATTCCCGCGTACGCGCGCGCCGCCGAGCCGGAGGCGAGGACGACGACGTCTCCCGCGGGCGGATCCGGCCGGAGCAGCCGCGTGCGGTAGAGCGGCACGAAGTCGGCCTGCAGCTCCTCGATCGGCCGCCGCCGCGCACCTTCGGCGGCGGCGAAGAGCACCCGCCCGGCAGGGCGCGGAAACTCGCGCAGCAACCCTTCTTGCGACGACTCGACGGGCACGAAGGCCGGCTCGAGCCCGTGTGCCCGGAGTGCCTCCGCCGTTCCCGGACCGACCGCAGCGATCCGCGGCAGGTTGCGGCCGCGACGTGCGATCTCCTCGGCGCCGTTCGGGCTCGTGACGATCAGCCAGTCGTAGCCTGCACCGTCGACCGGTTCGTCGGACGTGCGCTCGATCTCGATCAGCGGGCACTCGACCACTTCGACGCCGTTGTGCTCGAGTGCGGAGACAAGTGGCCCTGCCTGTGCGCGCGGGCGGGTGACGATCACCTTCACTTCGCGAGCGCGACGAGCTCGTGGGCGAGCGCGACCGGGTCGTCGCCGCTCCGCCGCTCGACCCACGCTCCGTCTTCGTCCGCGATCAGTGCGTGCAGCGTCGTACCGTCGTGATGAGCGGCGACGGGCGCGAGGCAGCCCGCGCCGATCGTGGCGACGCACAGGCGCTCGGGCTCGACGCGTGCACGCGTCGCTGGGTCGTCGGCGTGCGCGACGAGCTCCTCCTCGCCTGCGCGGACCTGCAGCGCGAGCGCTCCCTGCGCCGCCTCGGGGAGCATCGCCTCCGGGTCGAGACGCGCGCCGATCTCCGCCGAGAGACCGAGACGGTCGAGGCCGCAGGCAGCGAGGACGATTGCGTCGAGGCCGCGTTCGCGCCGCTTGCGCAGGCGCGTGTCGACGTTGCCGCGAAGCGGCTCGATCGACAGCGTCGGCTCGAGCGCGAGCAGCTGCGCGCGGCGCCGCGCCGACGCGGTGCCGATGCGCATGCCCGGCTCGATCGACACTGCGCCGACGAGCGCGTCCCGCGGGTCGTCGCGCTCGAGGTAGGCCCCGACGGCCAGCCCGTCCGTATCGGTCGACGTCATGTCCTTGGCGGAGTGCACGGCGACGTCGATTCGGCCGGCGAGCAGCGCTTCCTCGATCTCCTTGACGAAGACGCCCCGTTCGCCGATCTGCCCGAACGGCCGAGTACGGTCGCGGTCGCCGGCGGTGGTGATCGGGACGAACGCGATCTCGACTCCAGCTCGCCGCAGCGCCGCCGCCGCCTGCTCGGCCTGCGTGAGCGCGAGCCTAGAGCCGCGAGACCCGATGCGAACGAGCACAGCTCGACCTCCGAACGCGCCTCGCGCGTCCACATGACGGGAACGCAAGCCGGACGCGCAGGAATGCCGACGGCGCAACCGCAGGCAGCGGCCGTTCGATGCGCTTACGTTCGTCCATCCTCTTCCAGCCCGAAGAGGTGCTTGACCGCATCCGCGTACACGGCCCCATCCGCGCTGACGGCGGCCTCCTTCATGCGCACGGTCGGCAGGTGGAGCAGCTTGTTCAGGATCTGCGCCGTCACCGACTCGAGCGTGCGCCGCTCGGCGTCGCTCACGCGGACCTTCGCGAGCTCGGCGCTCCGGATCTCCTCCGCGCGTGCACGCAACGACGCGATCGCCGGCACGACGTCGAGCGTGGCGTGCCAGGCGCGGAACCGCTCCGCCTCTTCGGCGACGAGCTGCTCGGCGCGCTCCGCCTCGGCGCGTCGGCCGTTCAACGTCTCGGCGACGACCGCCTCCAGGTCGTCGATGTCGTAGAGGAAGCAGCCGGCGAGATTCGCGATCGCCGGGTCGAGGTCCCGCGGGACTGCGATGTCGATGAAGAAGAGCGGGGCGCGCCGCTTCGCCGGCACGTCGCCGGCGCGCACGATCGGCTCGGGCGACGACGTCGACGAGAGAACGACGTCGACCTCGCCGAGCGTCTTGCCGACCTGGTCGAGGCCGATCGCCGCGCCGCCGAAGCGGTGCGCGAGCTCGCGGGCGGTCTCGACGGTGCGGTTCGCGACGAATGCGATCTCGGCACCGCGCGAGACGAGGTTCGCGGCGGCAAGCTCGCCGATCCGGCCGGCGCCGACCAGCAGCACGCGCCGCCCGGTCAGGTCGCCGAAGACCTGAGCCGCGAGCGCGGCGGCGGCCGACGACACCGACGCGGGACTCTCACCGATCGCGGTCTCGGTGCGGACGCGCTTCCCCACGCCGAGCGCCTGACGGAACACACGGTCGAGCGTCGGGCCGGGGGTGACGGCCTCGTAGGCGTCGCGCACCTGGCGGAGGATCTCGCCTTCGCCCGGGACGAGCGAGTCGAGGCCCGCGGCGACGCGGAAGAGGTGCACCGCGGCCGCGTCCTCCTGGAGCCGGTACAGAACGCCGTCGAGAGACTCCCCGGCGAGCTCCTCGAGCGCGGTCACGGCACGGCCCTCGGCGACCGACGAGAGATAGAGCTCGGTGCGGTTGCACGTCGAGAGACAGACCGCGTCACCGAGCGACCGCGCGAGCTCCGCAGAGGCGGGCCCGTCGAGGGTCACTCGCTCGCGCAGCTCGACCGGCGCGACGTGGTGCGACAGGCCGACCAGACAGAACGTCATGCGAAGTGGCTCCCGGCGAGCGCGAGCCGCGCCACGATCACGAGCGCAAAGCCGCCGAGCGCGAGGTACGCCGCGCGGCGGCCGGTCGGATGGAGGCCGATGAACACGCCGTACACGGCCCACGTGAGGAGCGTCACGGCCTCGAGCGCGTCGAAGCCGGCGTGGTCCCGACGCGAGCGCACGATTCCCGCGACGAGCCCGAGCGTCAGCAGTGGCAGCGACACGACAACGGTGCGCCACGTGAGCCGCTCGAGCGAGGCGAGGGGCGGCAGGCGGAGGCTGAGGATGTCGGGCGCGCGCGACTTCAACCGTCCTTCCTGCCACAGGTACAGCGTGGCGAGCGCCGCCGCGAGCGTGAAGCCCGCGAACGCGGCGAGGACGAGCCCGACGTGGAGCACGAGGAACACGTTGCCGTAGGCCGACCCGGAGCCGCCGCCGGTACCGCCGCCGAGCCGCGCGACGAGGAAGAGCGCCGCAGCGAGCGGCATCACCGTCAGCCCGAGCAGCCGGAAGCGCGGCCGGCAGCCCCAGATCAGGTAGGCGCCGACGACGAGCCACACGAAGAGGTTGAGCGAACCGGCCCAACTCGACCACGGGAAGCCGTCGGCCCGCGCCGCCTGGACCACGAGCAGCGCGGTCTGCGCGAGCCATCCGACGCGAACTCCCCACGTCGCTGCGCGCGTCGTGCGCGGCGAGCTGTACGCGAGCGCCGCCTCGCCGTAGGCGAGGAACGCCGGCCAGAAGAGCGCCTCAACCACGACTGCGCGCCTCCTCGACCAGGTCGGCGAGTTGCCGGTTCAGCCGCTGGAGCTTCGCCGCGATGATCCCGACCCACGCGAGCACGGT